>JAZLJN010000093.1:0-52397 GCA_045617885.1 Bacteroidales bacterium
GACAAAGTTACTGAAATTTTCTGCCTTGCAGACGATTTTATCCACTTTTTTGATTCAGAAATGAAAAAATGTGTCATTGAAGAGGAAAATGCAACCCAGAAGAGAAAATATCATAGAGATTTCAAGATGTCCAGAGCCGAACTCATGGTCATCTTGATCATGTTCCATTGTTCAGGACTCAGATGTCTGAAACATTTCTATCTCCATTATGTATGCAAGCATCTGGAACATATTTTTCCAAAACTTGTCTCATATAGAAGTTTCGACAACTTTGTCGTCAATCTCTTTAGTGCGATCGCGGCATACTGCTTCTTCCCCAAGCAACCTTCTATCAACCTTGTTCGGGTATATGACAATCAGCTTACAATCTATTGATTGATTTCGTCGAACTCACTATGTTAAATTATTAGATTTCACATAGCCTGAGACAATTTACAATACTGGAAATAGACTTGAATAATCTATTGATGAAGTAGAGCAAGTGTTTCAGACTTTAGTTAAATATATGATAATTCTGTGGTAGTTTTGCAGCCATGTTGCAGCCAAATTGACAATTTTAAGAATTGGGCTGCAAGTCATGCTATAAATCATTAGATAACAGTAGATTGTACACACTTTTACTTTTAAAAGACAATGGAAAAACATTGTACAATGGTGTACTTCTCGTTGCGAGAAAGTAAGAAAGACAAGCAGGGTAAATCCCCTATTGAGGTTTCTATCTCTGTAGATGCTGAGCGTGTTTATATCAACACGGGTAAGAAAGACCTTAGTTCTGAGTGGAATAAGGAAAAACAGATGGTACGCGGTAAGTCTAAGGAGGTGACTTTGCTCAATGAGTATCTTACTCAACACCTGTAAAACAAAGCCTGTACAATCAATAACACCATACCAAACAGATAAAAATGCTGGAGAAATTGCATTTTTTCTACCATTTTTATCCAACATATCGATATTTTGTATATCTTTGCACCCATCAAATGAAGCTTTTAGCCAAGTTTGATCTTATTGATAACAGAAAAGGTGTTATTGAAATCATTCTTCAATCCTTCAAATTCTGGCAGATTTGAAATTACGCGAAGTTTGATAGCAATAGCATCACACTGGTTGATAATACTCTGTACCAAAGCCCTTATTGGGTGGAGGCGTTTAGATATTATCCTCAGGTGTGGTGTCTATTGTTTTATCCACGCGTAATGAGGCAATGCCAGAAGCCTGAAGGATGTGGATGAACAATAGGCTTCCACATCTTTTTTATGTCTATACACATTGAAGTGAAAAGGCACTTCTCTCTCAGGAAGCTGGAGAAAAAACTAACTATTATGGTACGCAAGGAATTTGTAAAGCCAGAACTTAAGGTAATCGTTATTGATTCTGCCGACATTATCGCTACAAGTGATCCTACTGGTGAAACCGATCCTTGGGGTGAAGGTTAAACTTTAACTTACTACGCTTATGAAAAAACACATCATCATATTACCATGTTTGCTGAGCATGGTAATATACTCTTGTTCTTACAACGATGCTCTCGAAGTAGAAAGCAATATAAAAAGTCATGTACTTTTTTCTGTTGATGATTTTATTCCAGAGTCTCAGACAAGAACCAATTGTGATCCAAGCAATAATTACAAGATTACTTGGGCTTCTGGTGATGCTATTGGCATTTTCCCACGAGAAGGCGATCAGGAGCCTTTTGTGATTCCAGCAGAACAGGTAGGTCAGTCAAAAGCAGCTTTCGATGGTGGTTATTGGGCATTGAAAGCAGGCAAGACCTATAATGCATATTATCCATTTAGCAGAGAGAACTACGCTTCTTCTGATATGAAGACCAAGATTCCTGTAACTTACCTTGGTCAGTATCAGAATGGACGAGAGTGCAATGTAGGGGCTTATGACTACACCTATTCTGACTGGAAGGAATCTGTTGGAGGAGCGGCTGTCAGCTTCAGCTTTCATCACTTGGGATCCTTCTTGGTTCTGAAGCTGCCAATCCCTGCTAATGCTACCTATACCTCGTTGACATTGAGTGCAGGTAATGCTGTCATTCCAACAACTGGAACTTATGATTTAACAGCTACGACACCCGCTTTCGTCTCTAAAACAAAGGCTTCTTCATTGTCTATGCAACTGAATAGCTTTACAGGTGTAGCTGGAGAGAATGCAACCTTCTATATGATGGTCCCGCCTATGGATCTCAGTACAGAAACCTTATCCGTAACATTGTCAACTGGAACTACTTCTTGTGCCTATTCCATTGAATCTAAAAACATATCAGCTGCTAAGCTATACAATCTAACTGGCACTCCAGTATCAAGTACTGTTATTGGCACTGTGGATGAATGGTTACCTGCTCAAGATCCTTTTAATGGTCATGAATATGTAGATCTTGGATTAAAGGATGATCAAGGTCGTACTATTTATTGGGCTACTTGTAATGTGGGTGCAGAGACTCCTGAGGACTATGGATATTATTTCGCATGGGGTGAAACAATAGGTTATCCTTCAGAACAATCACACTCCTTCTGCTGGGAGAACTATAGCTTGTGTAACGGCACATGGGACACAATGAAGAAATATTGTGATAATACAAGTTTTGGAACAAAAGATGGCAAAACAAAGCTTGAGATTGAAGACGACGCTGCTCATGTTATATGGGAAGGAGCATGGAGAATGCCAACTTATGATGAGATGGAAAAACTCCGCACAGACAAAAATCTTACAAAAACTTGGGACAATACAAGAAAAGGCTACATCATAACCAGCCAACTAACTGAAAAGTCGATTTTCTTACCATCAGCAGGATATCGCAATTATTCTAACACATATTCTACAACCGATTCTGGGTACTACTGGACATCAACGCTCTACAGAAATGCGAACGAAGCATATGGTTTGCAAATAGGATCATACTCACCGTCGGTAGCAAGTGAATATCGTTATTTCGGGCGTTCTATTAGAGCTGTTTGTGTAGTGCCTCATTAATTCATTATTCTCTTGGATTTTTAAAGAGTTTGATTTCCTAAAGATTAGGGTTCAGAGCAATCTGAGCCCTTTTTCTATGCCTAACATGATTGATAATAGTATCTCGATAAAAGCAACATTATGTGAAGAATTACCAATTTATAGGGAGGTATTAAAAAATGTTGACTAATAATTTGCAGATTTAGAGTAAAAGTCGTACATTTGCACCCATAAAGCACTATATTATGTTCATAAACGAATATCACCATCAATCAGTGCAGCGATGCTTGAGAAGAATTGCCCAATCGAAGTCTTCGCCGATAAACTGCGAAGAAGAAGTAGCGAAGATCAGTATGGGGATATTTATGTAGTTGATGCAGACTTCAAGGTTATATAATATATAGCTTCGGACCTAAGATTGCTCGAAATTTGACCATCGTGCAGCCTAAAGTCCAAATTGAGTTCTTTAACATATTATTAAAATGTAAAATCTACGAGTTATTTACATGATAAATAGACAGGGCAACCGCCTCTAATGAAACTTGTTTCATTAGATGCGGTTGCCCTGTCGACTGGGTTGATAGACTTCTTAGATTTAGCTGTAGAAACACTCTGTGTAATAACGGTTGCAGTGCCCGGAATAAACTTTACCATTTTTTTTAGATTTTTATGCAGCCCCAATATTAAGGCTATTCTCAATAATGTAGTGCATAAAAAGCAAAAGAAAAACTCAGTAATTCGGTGCAAATATAAGGAGAAAAATCCATTTTTTAATAAAACGAAAGTTAATAATTACATTTCTAGGCTTATTTTTTTTATATCTATATAAAATTGTTTATATTTGCACCATAAAAAAACGAACAATTTTCAGTTAGATGAAGACTCTCTATATCATATCAGGCTGTAATGGTGCAGGCAAAACGACTGCATCACTTACTATGCTGCCAGAAATCTGGAAGTGTAGAGAGTTTGTTAATGCTGATGAAATCGCCAAAGGTCTGTCCCCCTATAATCCTGAAGGTGTAGCGATCGAAGCTGGTAGGCTTATGCTCAAGCGCATAGACTATCTTTTAGAAGGAGAGGAGTCTTTTTCCATAGAAACAACACTTAGCACCAAATCTTATAAAGGACTCATTGAGAGAGCTCATGAGCGAGGTTTTAAGGTGCAACTACTATTCTTTTGGCTCCCTACTCCTGAGATTGCCATTGAGCGTGTAGCGCAGCGTGTAATTGAAGGAGGCCACAATATCCCAACGGATGTAATCAAACGACGCTATCAAGCAGGAATTGATAACCTCTTCAATATCTATTTCGATATTGTAGATTCGTGGATGATTGTAGAGAATTATCAGATGCCAAGAGTTATGATCGCAGATGGCGGTCTCAATAGCGAAACCAATATCTATAATCAGGATCTTTACTTAAAAATACAAAGCTATGTCAGAAACTGATCGTCAACTTCTTATTCGTGGTCTTGAAAAGGCTGAATATAATATGTTGCGCATGAAAGCCATGCGTAATGAGATGGTGCTGAAAGATGATGCTGACGGCAATATCATTCGTGTTCCTGCGCGTGAAGTTTTCGTGCAACTTTATCATGAAGCTGTTCCTGCATTCTAATTATACAGAAAATCAGATCAATGTACGTACCCCCATTTACCATATCCGCAAATGCCATCAATCTGATTGCTGAGATTTCAGCACAGATTGAGCGATATGCTATCCGGCTGGAGCAATCGGATGGACTGCGCCTGCGTAAAGCAAACAGAATACGCACCATTCGCAGTTCGCTCGCTATAGAGGGTAATACATTGTCTGAGAGCCAGGTGAGCGACATCATCGATGGTAAGCATATCGTTGCTCCAATCAAGGAAATACAGGAGGTAAAGAATGCAATCCGTACCTATGATCTATACCAAACCCTTGATCCTTTCAAAGTAGATGATCTGCTTAAAGCTCATGGCGTGATGATGGAGGCTCTGACCGATGATGCAGGTCATTTTCGTCGTGGAGGAGTAGGTGTTTTCTCTGAGAAAGGCTGTGTGCACATGGCACCACCTGCCGACCGTGTTCCCGCGCTCATTCATGATCTTTTCGAGTGGCTTAAGCAGAGCAAGGATCATTTGCTGATACGCTCTTGTGTTTTTCATTTTGAATTTGAGTTTATTCATCCATTCAGCGATGGCAATGGACGAATGGGGCGTCTTTGGCAGTCGCTTATCCTCGGTCGACTTCATCCTCTCTTTGAACACTTGCCAGTAGAAAACATGGTCTTTGCTCGTCAGCAGGACTACTATAATGCTATCACAGAGAGTACACGCAAGGCTGATTCTGGACCATTTATAGACTTCATGCTCGAAGAGATCCTGAATACTTTGCGCCAGCATCAAGGAATTGCATTGCAAGAATCAACACCAGATGTCGGAATAAATGTCGGAATAAATGTCGGAATAAATGACACATTAACCTCTGATAGCTACGAGCAAAGAATTATTACGCTGATCGCTAATTCTCCTAAAGTTTCTGTTGCAGATATGGCAGAAGTGCTTGGCATTTCCGATCGACAGTGCGAGCGAATTATTGCACAGATGAAGAAAGAGGGTTTTCTCCGTCGAGTAGGTGCTAAGAAAAATGGTCATTGGGAGATAGGATAACTGGAATAAACAGTTGATATACGGTTAAGTTGGTCTTTAATAAATATTTTCGTCTATGAAAATGATTTTCGATGAAGTAGAGAATAGATACTTGTTTGTTAGAGATGATGGCTCAATAAGCAAGTACATCAACGACTTTCACCAGCAATCCGTTGAGCGTTGCCTTAACCATATAGAACAAAATAAGCATATTCCAATCAATGTGGAGGAAGAGATAGAGAAAATCAGAGCTATGCACAGAGAGATAGCTCTTCGCTATCCTCAAGGCGATTATTCGGGATAGAAAACCGCGCATTGCCACGAAGCTCGGAACAAATGGCACGTTTTCCTCCGATAGCTAGCTTATTTATGGAGGAAATTACTATATATTATATATAAGGTGTAAAAAAGGAGTGAAATTGCAAATTATCTATTGAATATTTGTTTATTTCGACAAAATGTGTTACTTTTGCACCCATAAAGATGAATCACTATGATGCAACCACAGAGTGTCATTATTTCAGCTATCGAACGCTCGTTGAAAGAAGTCGAAGTAGGAGAACTCTTTGAAGCAAAAGATCTCGATGATCTTTTTGAACAACTTAATTCATAAAGAGTTTCTCCTTGTTTGGCAAAAGTTCGATGATGAACTCATCTTGCATTTGACTAATACAGGTTCTCATAGTGACCTGTTTGGGAAATAACTTGGAGTGGTCTTTGTCACGGAATTTTGCCCACGATGCAGCCCATTCCACAAATATTTGTTCTTTTAATTACTAACTTGGGAATAGATCCTACTCGCTATACTGTCGGAAGTTAGTGAGTCTCAAATGCTTATAGATTGCGAGGTGCCCTTCATCCAGATTATGGCTTACTGCTTCTTACGGTATGACCGACACCATGGGCCGTATGCACTCTTCAGCTCAGTTCGCTGGTTCTTCTTCAGTTCCTGCTCACGTTGAGATGATGGGCTTCCTCGGCATTGGTAACAACCCAATGGTAGGCTGTACCGTTGCTGTTGCTCAGGCACTTGCTAAGTAAATAGTTATTTATTAGCTAAATAAATAGTCTCCCCTAGGTTATTGCTTAGGGGAGTTTTTTTATGTTTGACAGATCAAAACCTTTGGTAACTCTAATTCTTCTACTGTTGAAAGACAGTGGCAATGATTATATATGTTTTTTCTTAATTATCCAGAACTGATTTATTCGACCCGGTTGTTGAACACCGCATTTAAGATATGAAATTGCAGATAAGTGATAACTTTAATTCGGAATTTAGGCGAAGATATTGAAATTACCATTATATTTGCATTGTCTTATAGCCCTTTATGGTCTGTAAGTCTTTATTAACACAAAAGGTGTTATTGAACATAACATCTGACGTAAACCTATTTCTATAAATAAAGGCACAATATTTGCAGAAGATGAATAGACGCCCTGCAAATTGAAGAATTGTCACATAAAGCAAGGGCTCCTCACAGAGCTTTTGCTTTTATGATTTAAAAACTAATCAGTTCTTATCAAATATTGAAGGGTTGATCGGTAAGTCCCGATTAGAGAAATTGTGTGACGACATCATTAACATTCTTACCATTCAAAAACAGATGAACAATTACTTGCTTAGTGCTGCAATCGGAGATATTGCAGGCAGTGCCTATGAAGGGCGTACTCATCGTGTGAAGGACTATAACAAGGTGAAAATGTTCTCATCAAGAGCCCATTTTACAGACGATACCGTTTGTACCTTTGCTTGTGCAGAAGCGCTACTGCATGGTTTGGACATGGGAACGAATCTCTGGATGTGTGCTAATCAGCACAGACATGCAGGGTTTGGTTCGCGGTTCAAACTATGGATGGAGGATCATTACCATTTGCCCTATGGAAGCTTTGGTAATGGTAGTGCTATGCGTTGCAGTGGTGCAGGATGGTTAGCCAAAACAGAAGAGGAGTGCATCCAGATGGCTACTGAAACGGCCGCACCCTCACACAATCATCCAGAGGGAATCAAAGGAGCCGTAGTTACAGCGCTCACTATCTTTCACCTCAAGCAAGGACGTGACAAAGATTTTGTCCGTACTGAAATACTGGGCAAGTACTATCCTTATTGGAAGGATAAGGCATACAAAGACTTTCATGATGACTATACTTTCGACTCAACCTGTCCTGGAACCGTTGGACCTGCTATTATCTGTTTTCTGGAGTCGAAAGACTATGTCGATTGCTTACGCTTAGCTATTTCTCTTGGAGGTGATGCAGATACACTTGCAGCTATATCAGGACCGATGGCTTATGCCTATTATCGGGAGATTCCAGACCCATTGGTGTATAAGGCATTGAAGATGCTACCAGACTGGATGGTGAAGGTAAACTCCGACTTTGATCTAAAAGTAAATCAAGAATAACATAACAATATGAAATACAATCTTAAATATTACGTCACATGCTGTTGGATCTTGTAGATTCTGGTTCTGCTTTTATGATAGCAAGCTATGCTGCAATGCTCGAAGACAATACAATTACACCTGATGCATCAAGTTAAATAGTTAGATTAAGATTCTTACAGATTTCTTTCCCTCCCAAATGGTAATGCCCTGTGTGCTCGTTGTGGGCTGTCCCAGTAGGTTGTAGCGACGGTGTAGGGCAGGAGAATCGGCAGAGACGTGCTCAATGGCTTCCAGTTCATGCGCAGGGCGAACCTTATAGGCGTTGGCTATTGCGTTGGTTTGTTTGTCAATGAGCAGGACGATGACATTCAGGCGGCCACGGTCTTGTATCAGGTTGTTGCCTTCTGTACTGATGGCATGGCGCAGGTCGAAGTCATATTGATGCGTATAGATTTGGTTGACGGCTATGCTTGCAGGCAATGAGCCGTCAATGCCCTTTGCATCGGGCGCAAGGATAGCTACATCATCAAATTTCAATCCTAAAATAAACTTGTCACCATTCACGAACGGCGCCATTGCCGGATCGTCATCATAGTCATGACTTCCACTATAGTAATTCGTCTGATACCACGTCCTATCCGTCAGCTGGTCAGCCGTTAGCACATAACCGATGGCATAGTTGGCTTCGGCAATGTCGCGTATGAATGCTATCGAAGTCTCAACATGTATCAGGCTGTCGTCAGCTGCATCAAATGCTGCCTCTGCACGCACATCAGCAATAGCCAACTCCTCGGCATGACGGAGCCAGACCTTATCAATACCGTAAGGCGCATCCCCATTGTCACCACCATAGGCATCCGTGCTCTCTTTTCGATCCATAAAGGCAGCCGGGAAGCCCATGATTGAAGATGGGAATTCTGCAGTGCTCATAATCTCCATCGGATCATTATTATGGTATGATATGCCAATGAAGTCATCAGGGTATTCCTCATTCATGCGCTGCAGACCCACAAAACCACGCGGACACCATCCGCACCAGGTGCCAGTGTATTCCTCCAGGACGGCACGATGCACCGGACGGCTGCCAAGCACAATGATTTCTGCCGTTCGTGTCGGTATTACGTCCTCATTAGGCAAGCCATTGACATGTGTCACGCTGAGGCGCAGCTTCTGTAATCCATTGTTCTCAATAGCAGGCATAGTCAGAGTCAGCTCTATTGCCTCGCCATAGTATTCGGCTGCAATAGCTTCGGTAGCAAGGTCGATATGCATGCTGCCTGTCTGTCCGTCAATTTCGTAACTGATGTCCACGTCGTTAACCACTGAAGCGCCGTGATTGCGTAAGGTGGCAGTCACCTCGAAGGGGCTGTCCTTCATCGTCGGCTCGGCACTGATGCCTGCAATCGTAGCAGCATTCTGCCGGAGGTTGCCCTCCAAAACCAATACTACCGGACAGGCGCAACTGCGGCTGTAACGGTGGGTAAAGTCCTCAAACTGGCGGTAGGTGCGCGATGAGCGAATCCACACGCCATTATCGTCCACACCCTCCATAACGACGAGTGGCTTTTGTGCGTAACTGGTATTTGCTTCAGGTATCGTGAATGAGAAGCCAGCAAAGAAAGGAGCCGTGATTACCCAAGGCTCTGCCAGTTGCACTTCTGTCCAAAGCTCCTGTGGGTCAAAGAGTACACAAGCAATATCGGGCATCATCTGGTTATCTGTCAACGTCAGATCATGTGAGAGCCACGCCCTGTAGTTCTGTCCGCCAGCAGGCAGCTGCACAGGGATACGCAGAGCAGTTACGGTGCAGCCCAGCAGATTAGGATCGTTGATGCGCATTGCCATATCATAATCCTGGCTGACCGTAAAGCCGATGGTACCCAGCGTGCCGGCTTTGCCACGGTAGTTGCCGTAAAGAACCTGACCGTCACCTTGGTCACCAGTGCTTGGTGGATAGTCCCCGAAGTCGGGATCTCCGTAGTCGGGTGCGGGGTATTCGAACACATACCAAGCCACATCAGAATAGCTGGCATCAGCGCCAATACGGCAGATGCTCTGTATTCCCACACGCTTGAATCCTCGCTCATGCAGTACGATGGTTGAGCCATAGAAGTCCCAATAGTCAGTAAAGCCAAAAGGAATCTCCGTCATAGGTGAGTTGAGATTTATATACTCGTCTGGCTCAAAGACGAAAGGCTCTGGATCATTATCCACGAAGAGTTGATAGGAGAGATTGGCTGGATCGATGTATTCGCCGTTGATGTCATAAGTAGGAATATCGAATGACATACGAGCACCGAAGCGTTCGAAGCTCTCATCATCATAATACTCCCATGCGGGTGTGGCTGGCGTCAGCGCCTGCTCCTGATAGGGCTTGATAATAGGTTTGTCCAGATGCTCGATGTATGCTGTGGTGTTGGTGGTGTCAGTGGTGAACAGCAATGTCATGTCCGAGGTGATGCGCCGAGTCACCGGATCATAATCAAAGACCATCTCCGGCGCAGGCAGGTAACGGGTCACATAACCCCAGTTCGGGTCATCGTACTTCTCGCTGTTAACGCCTTGCCAGTAGAGCGAATGCCCACGCCAATTACCCAAATACTGGCCTGAAGGAATCGTAATTGTGTTGGTCGTAGTGTTGAGTGATCCTCGAGCCCAGCGGGCGCCATAGTCTTTGCCCACAAGACCGTCCATCCACACGGTGTTGCCATCGAAGGCAATTTCGCACAGACGGGTATGGCGGTTGTTCTCTAAGCCGTATTCGAAGGAATAAGTAGCGGTGGTCAGGTCCTCTGGTGCTACGAGAGGCACACTGTTCGAAGGAATCAGAGAGAGCCCATACGTCATATAGCCATAGAAATCCATATTGCTCTGCTGTACGATGGCAATGCCTTGCACGTTGTGCATTTCAGCATCGCCGCTTGTGCCGTTGAGTGTGAGCGTTCCGTCATCACCCACACTGAAGGTGATGTCTGCAACGTCAGGACGCAGAGTGATATTCAGGATATCATTCTCTACATTGCCCTCTATCCAGGAGGTGACCAGGAAGTCTGTTCCGTAGTTTGAAATAGCCAATGCCTGACCGAGTGCAAACGTCAGCTGCTTGCCGTCAGCAGAGCGCTGTCCTTCCATCCATGCCTGCGAGTAAACGGTAGGCAGGATGTTACGGAGATATACGGTCTGGCCATCCGGTGCATACACGATGTCCGTAATCGCCTTGCCTCCGCTCAACCAGAGTGACTGCACATCACTCTGCTCTACGGTTGTGGCATAACCGGTGAAGTTGTATGACACAACGTCACCCTCCGGCTGGTCGTCGATTATGGTGGTGGCCCATGTCAGTGGAGTTGCTAACAGAGCAAGTAACAGGCTACAAAAAAGCTTTACTGTCATATCCTGAATTTATATCTTGGGGTATTTTGAGAGGATTGAATTATAGGCTGCAAAGATAAGTTTTTTTCGCATTATTGCCAAATAAGTGGCGGCAAATTCATTTTTTGATACCAAAAGTTGTGCGATTGTGTTTTATTCTGTATCTTTGTGCCAGATTTTTCATTACAATAATCATTTCAAAATTCTAAAATTATTAGCGTATGCGCAAATTTACTCTTTCAGTAGCAGCCGTGATGCTCTCAATGACTGCTTATGCAGCCGATGCACTCAACATCACAGTAGATCACCAGCCTGATCAGCAGAAGGTATTTATGACCTTTGAGGATTACTCTGTAGTATTGCCAGGTATGTACATGGGTGTTTATGACGGCACCGTTACACTCAATGGCGAAGATGTTACCTTCTACATCTATCCACAGCTGTCTGCAGATGAGGATTTCACCAACATCATCTACTTTGATTACATGATCTACTTCCCAGCCCTGATGAATGGTGGTGTTCTGGCTGATGGTGATTATACCCTCACCTTCAACGAGAGCTCCCTCAACTTTGATTACGCTACTTTCAATGAGGAGCCTATCACTGTCAACTTCACCGTAGGCAGCACCACTGCTATCTCTACCGTTGAGACTGGCGCATCTGATCAGGTTTATAATCTTCAGGGTCAGAAGGTCAATGCCCAGCGCGGTTTCTCAATCGTAAATGGCAAGAAGGTATTTGTGAAGTAATCGAAGCTTCATCACCCTTAATGTTCCACTTTCCATTCAGAACTATCCGAGCCGTGAGCGGTTCGGATTTCTATTTTGTTGACACCGGGTTGCAGCTGGATGTTTTTCCACTCAACGGTTTGGTAACTATCCGTTTTGAGCGAACTGATCAGCTTGCCGTTAATGTATAGCTTGGCTGATGGGGCAGTGGTGAAGGCTATGATATCCGTGGTGGCTTCTTTGCGCTCCACGTAATCCTTCGAGCAGAGGTGAACGAACTTCTCCTGTTTGTTCCAGTTGGCTTTGAATAGGTAGAAAGCATCCTTTTTCTTCTTGCGGTCAAAGGAGACGAGCCCCTTGTCGTTGAGGTTGTTGGTATCTCCCTCACGACGCATAGCCGAACTGAAGTCGAACAGATTCCATACGAACGATCCCCAGAGGTAGTCTCTTTCGGCTATCATGCGGATGTGGGCACGGTGGAAGTTGGTCTGCTTCTCCATCGGATGCCAACGGCTACGGGCACCTGCACGTTTGTCCTCCTCGTCATTAAATTGGCTGATGTGCTGGCTGAAGGCAGCTCCTGCACCATATTCGCTCAGGCAGATCTTGGTTTGTGGGTGCGCAGCGTGCCAATTGTCAAAGAACTCAGTGAACTGATCTACCGTAGCATCATACCAGCCAAAGTATTTGTTCCAGCCCAGCAGATCGGTGATGAAGTTGAACTCTCCCTCCCAGCAGGTGGCGGCAGTAGTCAGGCGGCTGGGGTCAAGCTGATGTGCTATCGAATTGAGTTCGGATGAGATTGCCATGTGGTCACCCGGTACTTCGTTGAAGATACCCCAGCAGAAAATGGATGGGTGGTTGTAGTTCTGTATGATCATCTCACGCAGCTGCAGACGCAGGTTGTCATCCAGGATTTTGCCCGAATAGAAACTGATGAAAGGAATCTCCTCCCAAACGAGCAATCCGCGGCGGTCAGCCTCCTCGAACATAAAATGTGCCTGAGGATAATGTGCCAGTCGCATGGCATTGGCGCCAATCTCTTCTACTATGCTGAGATCCTCCAGATGGTGTTCGGGCAGGAGGGCAGAGGCTATCTCTGGTCGGTCCTGGTGGCGGCAGATGCCACGCAGCTTGAGATGTTTCCCGTTGAGGAAGAAGCCTCGGTCAGCATCGATACTGAAATATCTGAATCCGGTCTTTTCCTCCACACGGTCTAATTCTTTGCCCCCACGATAGAGGGTAGTGACCATGGTGTAGAGGTAAGGATCATCCATGCCATTCCAGAGGTGAGGGTGGTCAAGGGTGAGGTTCAGCGTTGCCTGATCGTTATAAATCGTTGTGGTTCGTTGTGTAGCCACCCTGTTTCCCTGAGCATCAAGTAGGTCAAACTGCACCTCGCAGTCATTGTAATTACCGCTCTGGCTGAGCAGATGCACTTCGGCCTGGAGTTCAGCCTGCTCTTCGGTCACGCGCTTCTGATGGAGCAGCACCCCTTCAGAGCCATAGTACAGCGGAGAGATGCATACATCATCCATGACTTCGAGCCATACGTCACGATAGAGTCCACCGGGTACATTGAAGTCGCCTGACTGTGTGGCAACGCTGAAGTCATGCGCATTATTGCACGTCACGGTGATGTAGTTTTCTTTGCCAAAGACCAGATGATCCGTGAGTTCAACGGCAAAGGCATTGTAGGCCCCCTTGTGCTGGAAGATATCTACAAAGTTCACCATCACGTCAGCCACCTGCGCAGCACCTTCCAGTTTGATGAAGATTCGTCTGCCTCTCCATTCTTCTGGTATCATCATACGTTTGGTGTACGAACCCTCGCCGCGGTAGTATCCCTCGTCGTTCATTAGGTCACCTTCGTTGAAGGAATGAGGCAGGTCCACAACCTTCTCACCCTTCTGTACGTACACATTAGGGTAAACGCCCCACGGAATCATTACGCCACGGGAGTATTCCCAGCCTTTATTTAGCGACGATACTTCACGAGCCTGAGCTGTGAATACTGAAGTGCATGCTATGAGTGCAAGTGCTGCAATTGAATTGAATGTTTTCATGTGATAATTTATGAATTGACACGATGTCCTGCTGCAAAGATACTCATTGTTTCTGAATCCTCCAAACTTTTGAGTAATATTTGTCATGTAGCGGGATATTTCATAAAAAACTTTATTTTTCTCCATCAAATGAAATCAAAGAAAATCAATTTTGTAGTCAAATGCCTTGATTAATTCTGATGGAGGTTTTCAAATGTTATAAAGATACTTTTGACTCGTGGAATCTATAGAATTATTTTAGTTAAAATGCGAGCCGGGCGTCCGTGGCGTTCATTTCACGATTGAGAAACGTCTGCCAGAGCTCTTGGCGTGCATTTCACGATCAAGAATTGGTTGCCAGAGTCCTTGGCGCGGATTTCACGATTGAGAAATGGACGCCAGACGTCTTGGCGCGGATTTCATAACCGTGAAATGGATGCTGTGACTGTGTGGCGCCCATTTCTTTTTTCGCGGTGCAAAGATACGAACTATTTTTGAGAGCTAAAGTAGATGGAAGTAGTTAGGAGTAGATGGGAGTAGAATAAAAAAAATCTTCATTCATAGCTTAAGTTCTGAAATCTGCTTCCCAAACTTGAAATTCATATTCAACTCTTGAAACTTTGTATGTCCTGTGGATGGTGGAGGCGCAGCAATCAGAAAATCTCATGTGCGTGTGTGCGTTTTTATTCTACTCTACTCTATTCTTTAAAACTATTTACATTGTTTGGGCAGGCACGGGATCGGATGCGTGTGCCTTTGCGCATGCTTGTGCGGACAGATGTACATACGTATGTATGTGCGAGTGGTGTGCGTCCGTACCTTATTAAAAAGCACTCTGCAGCACTTTCGGAGAGGGCGTTTTTTTCGAGCTGTACGGTTTGAACACAGATTTAACGGATCAAACGGATATAATGGATTATCTCAAACACGAATTAAAACGAATTGAAACAAATTTGCTTTAATTAGCTTAAATTTGCGTTTTATAAAAATCCGTTAAATCCGTTAAATCTGCGTCATCTGCGTTCTATTCGCCACAACAGGCATCCAACCGTACAGGTCGAGTTTTTTCGAAAAATAATGGTCAAAAAATTTGGAAATCTCAGAAAAAATGATTAACTTTGCAGCGTATATAAAGGATTATTTTTTGTGAAAAGACTGACGTAAGATGATAGACCGCTGTTATCTGGAAATAACTAATATCTGCAATCTGAATTGCTGTTTCTGTCCGAAGAATGAGAGGAGCAGGCATCAGCTTTCGGCTGAAGAGTTTGACGTGCTGACTGACAGGCTGAAGGGTGAGATCAAGTTCCTCTATTTCCATCTGATGGGAGAGCCTATGCTGCATCCCCTCCTGCCTCTGTTTGTGGGGGAGGCGAGGAGCAAAGGATTCATTCCTATACTGACTACGAATGGAACCCTGCTCGGCGGAGAGAGAGGGGAGAGGCTGATCGGGGCACATCCGCATAAGATACAGATCTCGCTACATTCGCATGAGGGTAACGGCTTTGACAATCCGGCTGCCTACATGGAGCAGGTGATGAGTTTTGCCCAGCGTGCAGCAGAAGAAGGAATCATCGTGGTGCTGCGGCTTTGGAATCAGGGCGGCTATGACCGGACTAACGACCAGCTGCTGCAGCTGGCTGCCCAATACGTGCCGCAGCCGTGGACGGAGCGGTATGATGGCTGGAAACTGGCAGAACGGCTCTACATCGAGTATGACCAGATGTTTGAATGGCCGGAAAATGATCATGAGGAATATAAGGCAGAAGAGGTGTTCTGCTATGCCTTGCGCAATCAGATTGGTGTACTGGTGGACGGTACGGTTGTGCCCTGCTGTCTGGATCATGAGGGAACCATCGCCCTGGGCAATCTGTTTGAGAATCCGCTCAGCGAAATTCTCTCCTCACAACGCGCTCATTCGATGTACGAAGGCTTTTCACACCACCATGCCACAGAGCCGCTGTGCAAGAGGTGCGGATACGCATCGGTGACCAAGCGGTTCCGGAAAAGTGCAAAGTAAAGATGGCAAAGAAAAACACAATGCTTTCAAATGGATTTAATCACCCAAAAACGCATCCTGGATTTTGCAAATATGAAGAAAAATAATTATATTTGCGCGTATTTAGTATTCAATCTATTTGAGTAACTCGAAAATTAAAGATTATTTTGGACACTTTTTTGCCCCTTTTCATAACAGCATTGGCATCTATCCTGGCCGTGAACTGGGTGTTCCCAAAGGTGCTCCAAATGGCAAAGAACCGTAATCTGGTTGATTCGCCTGATACCCGCAAACTTCAGCATGAGCCGGTTCCCGTGATGGGAGGTCTGGCAGTTTCATTTGGAGTAGTTGTGGGTATTTTTGTGGGTCTGGCTGCGGCAAAACTGTCGGGCGGGATGGATCTCACGGTGGATTATTCGGTTCTTCTGTCCATGATTGTAATGCTGCTGATCGGAGCGATGGATGATATCAAGGGGCTTACCCCGCTGACCCGTTTCGTCCTGGAAATACTGGTAATCCTTGGCATCATCTTCTGTTCGGGCATCTGCATTGACAGCCTGCACGGACTGTGGGGAGTAGAGGCGTTCAGCTGGTGGATGGCAGTGCCGCTGACTGTAGTGGCCTGTGTAGGCATCATCAATGCCATCAACATGATAGATGGCGTGAATGGTTTGAGTTCAAGTTTCTGCATCCTCTGTACGCTGTTCTTTGGCTTGCTGTTTGCCGTGAGCGGTTCGTTGGTGCTGGGTATCATCAACCTCTCGATGGCAGCCTCACTGATACCGTTCATGATCCATAACGTGATAGGACTGCGGTCAAAGATGTTCATCGGCGATGCCGGTACGATGGTGCTTGGCGTACTGATCAGCTACGATGTGGTGATGCTGCTCTGTGCCGAGACGCCGGTGGCAGCGCTTTATACAGATGCCGCAGATTGCGGGGTTGTAGCGATGGTACTGGCAACTTTGGCTGTGCCGATAGCAGATACGCTCCGGGTGATGACAATGCGCATCCTCCGCCATCAGTCACCATTCATGGGCGACAAGACACACTTCCATCATCTGCTGATGGATTATAGCCATAGCCACACGCTGACCACGCTGACGGAGATGCTCATAGCGCTGCTGATACTCCTGCTTTGGGCATTGTCAAACAAGCTGGGGGCAGGAGCGGAGGTACAGCTTTATGTAGTGCTGCTCACCTCCATGCTTCTGATGTGGGGCGGGTATGGCTATCTGGACAGCCACCGGTCAGTGCGTTCAGGATTCGCCTGGCGCTTGCGTCAGCTGTTTGCCCGTTTCAGGCAGGGTGAGACAGCATGGTGGCGGCGAATGCAGGAGCGGGTAGATGGCAATACTGCTGTAAAATAACGTCTGTAAGTAATAATAATAACAAAAAAACACCAATCCACCATGTGCGGAATTGTAGGTTACATAGGCAGTCAGCCGGCTGCACCAATTTTGATCAAAGGATTACATCAGCTGGAGTATCGCGGATACGACTCGGCTGGTATTGCGCTCAATATAGGCAATGAGGAGGGCTTCAAGCTGTTCAAGGCAAAAGGTAAGGTGTCGAATCTGGAGGCTATCATACCACAGGAAATCATGACGCTGGGAGGTGAGCCTCTGGCAGGCATAGGACACACACGCTGGGCTACTCATGGCGAGCCTTCGACTACCAACGCCCATCCGCATCTCTCAATGAGCGGCGAAGTGGTTCTGGTGCACAATGGTATCATTGAGAACTACAAGGAGCTGAAGGAACAGCTCATTACACGTGGCTATACATTCAATAGCCAGACCGATACAGAGGTACTATGCAACCTGATAGACCTCTACTACCAGATGAACGGCAAGAACTTGCGTTCGGCTGTGGTTCAGGCGCTCAACAAAGCCATCGGTGCCTACGCCATCGTAGTGATGGAGAGCCAGGACAATAAGCACGTAATCTGTGCACGCAAGGCCTCTCCACTTGTAATTGGTATCAATGAGGATCGCAGCGAATTCTTCATCGGCAGCGATGCTACGCCGATGGTGGAATATACGCATAAGGTTATCTATTTGGATGATGAGCAGGTGGCTGACGTCCGTCTGGGCAAAGATGTGGAGATTGTCAACCTTGACCAGACATCCGCAGAGGTGGATGTGAAGGAGGTGGATCTTGACATCACGGCGCTGACCAAGGGCGGTTTCCCACACTACATGATCAAGGAGATCTTTGACCAGCCTCACTGCCTGGAGAACTGTATGCGTGGTCGTGTGGTTCACCTGGAAGATGGCTCGTATGACATCAAACTGTCAGCCCTTCATAACTTCAAGGCAAAGCTGATACGCGCCCGCCACGTCATCATCGTGGCTTGTGGCACCTCATGGCATGCAGGTCTGATAGGTAAGCAGCTCATTGAGGAAATGTGCCGCATCCGTGTGGAGGTGGAGTATGCTTCGGAGTTCCGCTACCGTAATCCTGTAATTGAGAAGGACGATGTGGTGATTGCCATCTCACAGTCAGGCGAGACTGCCGATACACTTGCTGCCATCCAGCTCGCCAAAGAGAAGGGAGCGCTCGTCTTTGGCATTGTGAATGGTGTAGGCTCGAGCATAGCACGCGCTTCGGATACCGGCATCTATATTCACGTCGGACCAGAGATCGGTGTGGCATCTACCAAGGCATTTACGGGCCAGGTAACAGTGCTGGTGATGCTTGCTTTGGCTTTGGGACATGCACTTGGCACAATTACGGAGGAATACTTCCAGCAGACCTGCCACGAACTGACCTGCATCCCTGCCAAGATGGAGAAGGTGCTGGAGCAGAATGAGACTATCCATCAGCTCTCCGTTCCATTTACCTACGCACGTAATTTCCTCTATCTGGGCCGTGGCTATAACTATCCGGTGGCACTGGAGGGTGCGCTGAAGCTCAAGGAGATCTCTTATATTCATGCCGAGGGCTATCCGGCAGCAGAAATGAAGCATGGTCCGATTGCGCTGGTGGATGAGGAGATGCCAATCGTCTTCCTGGCACCGCATGACGAACTTTATCACAAGCTGATCTCCAACATGCAGGAGGTGCAGAGCCGCAAGGGTCGCATCTTTGCCGTGGTGACAGAGGGTGATTCGGAGACCACCAAAATTGCAGAGGAGGTAGTCTCAATACCGGAGACACTTCACTCGCTGGTGCCTCTGTTGAGTGTTCTTCCGATGCAGATGCTGGCTTATCATGTGGCAGTCAAGAAGGGACTCAACGTAGATATGCCGCGAAACCTCGCCAAGAGCGTTACGGTGGAATAATCTTTCTATATAATCATGAATACTGCACAAAAAATAACTACCTGGTACCTCTCGAAGAAGGCATTGCCCTATTGGTGCATACTGATGGGTGATCTGGCTATAATACTCTTCTCGGGTATTGTGTCAGAGTACATCTTTGATGATCCGGCTGTATTGATCCAGCTCTTCTGGTGGTTTATCGGCACGGTGGTATGTCTCCTGCCTTTCTTCATGTTGGGCATGAGATGTTTCCATACCTATTCAGGAATCATCAGATATTCGTCGTTCGTAGATCTGATGCGTATCATTTGTGCCATGGTAATCGGATCTTTGCTATCAGCCATAACGCTCTACCTGATCCGTGACTATGCGTATCTCTGGGTCTATATCATACCAGTTAGGGTGCAGATTTCAATGTTTGTGCTGTCCACCACCATAATGTGTGCCTTTCGCATCCTTGCCAAGTATGTCTATGACAGTACGTTCAGGACAGAGTCAGGTGATGCCCAGCGCGTATTCATCTTCGGTGTGCGAGAAGGCGGCTTGGGCATTGCTAAGAGTATTCGCAATGAATATCCTGCGCACTATCTGGTCAAGGGTTTTGTGAGTGATGAGCCAACTGAAAAGAACCGTTTCATCCTCGGTACAAGAGTCTATTCGGCAGATGAGCATCTGGTAGAGCACATGCTGGAGGAGGATGCAAAAGCAATATTCGTCTCACCTTTGAGTTCGGAGAAATTCCGAGAGAATCAGGAACTGGTCAATCAGTTCATCAAGAACGGCATCAAGATGCTGATGATGCGCAATGCCGAGAACTGGAACGGACAGGATCCACTCAGCCATGAGCAACTGCATGAGGTGGATATTGAAGACCTCTTGCCCCGCGATAAGGTGCAGGTAGATATGAATGCCATTGGTGCCATGCTTCGTAACAAGCGCATCCTCATCACTGGCGCAGCAGGAAGCATAGGCAGCGAGATGGTGCGCCAGGTGGCAAAGTTCCATCCGGCAGAACTTGTCCTCATAGATCAGGCAGAGACTCCGATGCATGACTTGCGCCTCTTCATGGCAAGCGAGTACGCCTATATTCCGTGCTACACAATAGTCAACAGCATCTGCCATAAGGACCACATGGAGCAGATCTTCCGTCGTCATCGTCCGGAATACGTCTTCCATGCTGCTGCCTACAAGCATGTGCCTATGATGGAAGACAATCCCGCCATTGCTATTCATAATAATGTGTTTGGCACGCGCATCATAGCTGATCTTTCCGTGAAGTATGGCACGCAGAAGTTTGTCATGATTTCGACCGACAAGGCTGTAAATCCTACCAACGTCATGGGCTGTTCGAAGCGCATCTGTGAGATTTATTGTCAGGCGCTCAACAAGTATATCCAGGAGACAGGCAAGTCACAGACACAGTTTATTACCACGCGCTTCGGTAATGTGCTGGGCAGCAACGGTTCGGTAATCCCGATCTTCAAGGAGCAGATCCGTAAGGGTGGACCGGTAACGGTGACCCATCCGGAAATCATCCGTTACTTCATGCTCATCCCAGAGGCTTGCCAGCTGGTGCTTGAGGCAGGAACGATGGGACATGGCGGAGAGATATTCGTATTCGATATGGGTAAACCCGTCCGTATTGCTGACCTTGCCCAGCGCATGATAGACCTCTCTGGTGCTCGCAACGTGAAGATTCATTATACTGGCTTGCGTGATGGCGAAAAACTCTTTGAGGAGGTGCTCAATGAGGCAGAAACAACAAAGCCAACCATCCATCCGAAGATCAAGATTGCCTCTGTGCGTGAGTATCCGTATGATCTTGCCCTCCGTCAGGAGGAAGAACTCTACAAGATTGCCTTCGGAGATGATGATATGGCTATAGTGCGAAAGATGAAGGAGATGGTGCCTGAATATAAGTCACAGCACTCAAAATACGAGGTGCTCGACTGATTACCGTACGGGTTCGAGCAGGTCCTCGATTACCGAATGGGTTCGAGCAGCTCTTTGATTACCATACGGGTTCGAGCAGATCCTCACTCGGCCAGTGAGGAAGGAAGAAGATCGGGAGGGGCTTGCCACCCAGCATTGACCAATCCACTTCGCGGATCCTTGAGAAGTCAGGACCGCCAAAGTCAAAGGAGCGTCCGTAGAGCAGGACTGCCTGACGGCTGAAATCAATCTTCCAAAGTCCGCCACCATAGCAGGTATCTTCACCAATCTCGAGCAAATCACGATGCAAATAAACCCGACCAAAACGGAGCATTCCCGTTTCTGAAATAATAAATTTATTATACATAATCAACTAATTCCTATTATTATGAAGACAAAGTATTCAGGAACACAGACTGAAAAGAATCTTGAGGCTGCATTTGCTGGTGAGTCACAGGCACGTAACAAGTACACTTATTTTGCATCAAAGGCAAAGAAGGAGGGTTTTGAGCAGATTGCAGCACTTTTCCTCAAGACCGCAGATAACGAGAAGGAACATGCCAAGATGTGGTTCAAGGAACTGGCTGGCATCGGTGATACCGCCCAGAACCTGGCAGCTGCTGCTGAAGGTGAGAACTACGAGTGGACCGACATGTATGAAGGCTTTGCCAAGACCGCAGAGGAGGAAGGTTTCCCTGAACTGGCAGAGAAGTTCCGTGGTGTAGCTGCTATTGAGAAGCATCATGAGGAGCGCTATCGTGCTCTCTTGAAGAATGTTGAGACTGCTGCCGTATTCGCAAAGAGCGAGGTTAAGGTATGGGAGTGCCGCAACTGTGGCCACATCGTAGTAGGTACCAACGCTCCAGAGCTCTGCCCAGTATGCGCTCATCCACAGGCATACTTTGAGGTTCATGCAGAGAACTTTTAATGCTTGATAAGATCCTCACTTGACGTTGATGATTTTATGCGTCTGCAATGATAGGTTCCACTTCGGATGATTGAGACAATAGTCTATAGTCTGCTGGAGAATCTCTTTGTTGCGAACAGCGTCACCCGTGTCACAAGGCTGCAGGCTGCAGACTTGTGGCGCGGGTGTAATGTTTTCGTACTTTGTCATGTCCTGACCTTCGTACACAACTTTCAGTTCATCAATGCGCTGGATGTGGAGAACGGCGTTCTTGGGTGAACAAGTGACCCAGTGGATGGGACCGTCAGGGAGCTGGTGTGTGCCATTGGTCTCAATATGAACCATGCGCCTGCACTCTTCACTATTCAGTTTGTTTAGCAGAGAGGAGGTAATTTGCAGCGTAGGTTCGCCGCCTGTGAGGATGACGTGAAGGGTAGGATAACGCCGCACCTCGGCTACTATCTCATCTTCAGTCATCTCGGTGTACGACTCGAACTCTGTGTCGCAGAAAGGGCATCTCAAATTACATCCGGCAAAGCGAACGAAGACGGCAGGGGTGCCAGTGTAGCGCCCTTCGCCCTGGATGCTGTAGAAAATCTCGTTAATTCTCATTTCTTGGGAATGGTTCAGTCTTCGTCGCGTTCGTAAGTGGCAATATTGCCCGTGCTCTCCTGTACGTCAGCCTTGTAGCAGTTAGGTACAGTCTCCACAATCCAGTGGGCGATATTCTCGGCAGTAGGATTGAAGTCAAGCACCTGGTTGAGATCCTGATGATCCAGTTTGCCGTGCACCAGTTGCTTCACCTCGGTAAAATCTACTACCATGCCGTCATCATTCAGTTCGGCAGCCTTGCAGTAAACAGTAATTATCCAGTTGTGACCATGCAGGTTCTCGCATTTGCTTTGGTGTGAGAGACGCAGGTAGTGGCTACCTGAAATCTCCATTGTCTTTTTGATATAATACATAATAAGTAAAAGATTGTGACAAAAAATTATTGATTGCTCTCTTCATCCAGATGGTTCTCCCATAAGAAATAGCGGGTCTCTTTGACCAAAACACCACTCAATACGATCAGACAGATCAGATTAGGGATAGCCATCAGAGCATTCGTAGCATCGCCGAAGTTCCATACCACCTCAAGCGCCTTGGTAGCGCCGAAGTAGGTGCCAATGGTAATGAGCAGACGGTACACGTAACGTCCGATTCTTCCATAAGGTCCGCACAAGTATTCGAGCGCCTTCTCACCGTAGTAACTCCAGCCCAAGATGGTGCTGAACGCAAATGTGAAGACTGCAATGGAGAGAATGACCGAACCGATGTTGATGCCTTGCAGATAAATAGGAATCTGCTCAAAAGCACGTTTGGTAAGAGCGGCAGAGGCAGAGGAATCAACGCCATTGTCTGCCAGAATGGTAGTGACAAGGACCAAACCCGTCATGGCGCAGATGATAACCGTGTCCCAAAAGACAGAAGTGGAGGAAACTAGCGCCTGACGCACGGGGTTTCTTGTCTTTGCAGCTGCCGCAACGATAGGAGCTGATCCCAATCCTGCCTCATTGGAAAAAAGACCGCGTGCAATACCGAATCGCATGGCAAGCATCAGCGTCGAACCGACAAATCCGCCCGTAGCAGCCTGTTCGGAGAATGCGCTGCGGCAAATCAGCGCGATGGCATCCGCCAGATATTCAGCATTGATGATCAGTAGGACGAGACAGCCAAGAATGTAGAAGGCTGCCATGAAAGGCACAAGCCACTCGCAGACTTTGGCAATGCCTTTGACACCGAAGATCACAACTGATCCGATGAGAACTGCCAGCACCAGGCCCACCCATGAGGCATCCCATCCGAAACTCTCTTGTGCCATTGTTGCGATGGCGTTGCTCTGTATGGTGCATCCGATGCCGAAGGAGGCAAGGAAAGCAAAGAGTGCAAAGAGAATAGCCAGCCATTTGCAGTGCATGCCGCGTTCGATGGCGTACATCGGGCCGCCAAGCATCTTGCCGTTGGATAGTTTGACTCTGTATTTAATCGAAAGCAGACCTTCAGCATATTTCGTAGCGATGCCGAGCACGCCCGTGATCCAGCACCAGAGTATGGCTCCCGGTCCGCCCATAGTTACGGCAGTAGCAACGCCGATGATATTTCCTGTACCGATAGTAGCTGCCAGTCCTGTAGCCAATGCGGAGAACTGCGACACGTCACCTGTTGAATCAGAATCTTTCTGGACGGAGAGGCGTATTGCCTTGCCGATGTATCGTTGAGGGAATCGAAGCCTGATGGTTAAGTACAGATGGGTTCCTACCAGCAGAATAATCATTGGCCAGCCCCATAGGTAACTGTTCAGCAGAGAAAGAATGGAGTTCATCTAAAGAATAGGAGTTTTAATAACGCTTCTTTGGCTATCAGTTAGATTATATGATAATCAGACGAGAAACCAATAATGATTGCAAAGATAGCGAATTTGGACGGGATGAGCAACAAAAGAGTAGAAAAGTTGAATAATTACAGTCGTTTTTTGTGGAATAAGACTTTTTTTATTACCTTTGCAGTTCAATTATCATTTATTTATGCAGACACTCACCATATTGTTAGGTCCCACAGCTGTAGGCAAGACCGAGATGGCGTTACGAATGGCAGAGGAGAGGAATTGTCCGATCCTGAATTGCGATTCTCGGCAGATTTATCGTGACATCCCGATCTGTACGGCAGCTCCTACGTTGGAGCAAAGAATGAGAGTGGAGCATTTCTTCGTCGGCACTCATGATCTGGACGAACATTACAGCGCTGCGCAATATGAGCGTGATGTGCTTGCATTGATGGCTGCCTCGCCTGCGCAGGACTTTGTGATGACAGGTGGCTCCATGATGTATATTGATGCTGTGGTGAAGGGAATTGATGACATTCCGGATGCTGATCCGGCTATCCGCTTGCATCTGCGTGAGATTCTTAATAATGACGGACTGGAACCTTTGCTCCAACAGTTGCAGCTGCTCGATCCCGTATATTATAATAAGGTAGATAAGCAGAATCCGCAGCGTGTATTGCATGGACTGGAGATGTGTCTGACTACAGGCAAGCCGTTCAGCTCGTTTCATACAGGCAGGGACAAGGAGCGCCCGTTCCGCATCGAGCAGATAGGTCTCCGCAGAGATCGTGAAGCGCTCTATCAGAGGATTGACAAGCGGGTGGCGCAGATGTTTGATCAAGGATTAGAGGAAGAGACACGTAACGTGTACGAGAGGTATCAGGAGAGCATCGAAAAGCAACTGGCAAATGTGGTGCGCAATCCTGGACCTACGCAGGCGCAGCCCATTCCAAACCTTCTTCCTGTGGCTCTGAATACCGTAGGACTGAAGGAGATGCTTCTCTATTTTGCAGGTATCTATACGAAAGAGAGGGCGATAGAACGAATCTGCCATAACACACATATCTATTCGAAGAAACAGATGACATGGTTTGCCCGCAATCAGTCTATCCGGTGGATTGATGCCAAATAGGCGCTGCTCAATCCAAAAAATGATGTTGGAAAAGAGGAAGAAGAAAAGATTGAGATAAAAATGAACGTGCTAAAAGGAAGAAAAATAAAAGGACATACGAAAAAAATAAAGCCTCGCCGAAGCGGGGCTTTAATAATTCTTTTACATTATTCTCGTTTTTCTGGTATTAGATTTAAGGTCCCAAAGAAACTACTTTTGTTGCGTTATTTAAGGTATTGTGTTATGGTTGTGTTATTTAAGGTACTGCAAAGATAGGCTCTTTTGACGAGACCTCCAAATAATTCCAAGAGTTTTTTTGAATGAAATCGGTTGCGCAAATGCAATTTTATTCAAACGTATGTTGAAGAACATATTTTTTTGAACTTAAGCATCTGATTCACTTATATACTCTTTGTGGGATGTGACACCACCTTAATAGAGTATCTGTATAACTTATGGATGCAGACAAATGAAAAAATGCCTACAACGAGTCCTCCAAGTATGTCTCCCGGATAATGTACGCCCAGATAGATGCGGCTGTAGCAGTTGAGCAGCGCCCAGACAATAAGAACAGTTGCCATGACGAAGTGGCGACGTTCCTGACTCCAGCTGATCTTGGGGAATAATTGCTGGGACAATGGACTTGCCTTGTGCCATAGCAGATAGGAGATCCACAGCGCCATCGCAATGGAGTTAGCCGCGTGGCTTGACACAAAGCCGAAGCGTCCGCCATGATAATCGTTGACGTAGTGCAGCTGTTCTGATATTCCCGGAGCGTGGCTGGGGCGCAGGCGTCCTACCCAATGCTTGATCAATCCTGAACTGATCTGATCAGACAGCGTGATGAGGAGTGCTGTGAGCAAGACAAGCAGTCCCAGATGCCACCAGACGCGATGAGACGTATCTTTACGGCATTTGAGCACCATCAGAACGACGAGCAGTAGGTAGAGTGGAATCCATGTCCACTTACCGCTATACAAGTACCAGAACTGGTCGAGAAATGCTCCTCCGTCATAATTGAGCTGGAGCATGAGATCCTTGTCCAATTGGTCGAGTTCGCTGATCATTAGTAATCAGTAATTAGTAATCAGTAATTTGTAATTAGTAATCAGTTTTCATCCACCACCCAGTCCGTATTATAGACGGGGAATGGCTGATTGTAGTTCATATCCTCTTCGAGCGGAATGTCTATCTGATAGTCTATGTTCAAACCCTTACGCGCAGAGATTTTGCTGTCACGCAGCCAGGGATTGAATTCCTTAATCTGATAGTAGGTTGTTCCGTGCTGTTTGGCAAATACCGCCAGATCAGCGATGGCAGAGGTGACGTGGATCTGACGAGTGCGGATAGGGCGATACAACTGATCCGCGTAGAGTACGAATCCGTAGCGGTAAGGATCACGGAAGATCTCCTTCATTGCCATGATGCGGAACATGTAACGTGAAGTCTCCTCCGGCAGGAAAAGATCCATCGGGTCAGTTACTTGCTGTGAAGAGAGCTTGCGCTGTATGCCGCCCATGCCGCCATTATATGAGGCAGCCACTGTCATCCAGTCACCGAATTTCTTGTAGGCATCCTTTAAGTATCTGCATGCTGCATGAGTAGCCTTGATGGTATTATAACGCTCATCCACTTCATCATTCACAGTGAGTCCGTACTGCCTGCCTGTTTCGGGCATGAACTGCCACAGTCCGGCAGCTTTGGCAGGCGAAAGTGCCCGCTGATTCATAGATGATTCTATACAGCAGAGGTAGATAAAGTCAGCAGGAACGCCCTCCTCTTTCAATATCGGAACGATGATAGGGAAGAGGCGGTTGGCACGTTTGAGTGTGAGCAAGGTATTGTTGTGCGTATAGCAGAAATTGGTGAGCTCACGTTCATAGCGCTCATGCATGTCCCAGCGTGTCAGGTCAATGGTACGGTCAAAGATCTGCTGTTTGTCCTCAAAGCGAGGCGTAGCAGAGAATGCCTGCATGATAGGGAGTTCAGGCTTGGCATGCTGGCTGCGTGATGACGCCATGAATAGCACAGCTGCTGCAGCCAGGATTGCTGAAGAGAGAAGAAGTGACTGTTTCAAAATAATATATTGTTAGTATTGATAGTTACCGCAAGTAAAAAGTACCTTTATCCATTTTTATGCTCCAACAAATCGCAAGTAAAAAGTACCCTTATCCATTTTTTTAGCTCCAACAAATGAAATCAAAAGAAATCAATTTTTTGTAGCAGATATTGATATTTTTGATTTCAACTCATTTCGTGGCAGATATTGATTTTTTTTGATTTCTTTTGTTGGAGAATAACAAAGCTACTAAATGGATGCGCAAAGCATACTCACCGACGGGAATTCTCCTTTGACCGCAGCACATTCACGGCGCCACGTTCCTTGTATTTGAATCCCTCCGTTCCCTCGGCCTTGATGATGTAATAGTAGGCACCCGTCGGCACGGTACTGCCACCGTAGGTTCCATCCCATCCATCTGAAGGGTCAGTAGTGTGATAGAGTTCCTGTCCCCAGCGGTTATACACCAGCATCTCGAATGATACCAATGACTTGTATTTTACCTTAAAGACGCGGTTTTTGCCCGAAGGAGAGTCGGGTGTGAAGGCGTTCGGGATTTCGAGCATTGACTCCGTGACCTGAACCTGATAAACGTCCTTTGTCGTATAGTGAAGTGTATCTGTCATTCCGCCCGAAACGTATGGAATATCTGCCTCAAAACGGATGTAATACGAACCGGCTTCATCAAATTCATAATCGAGCACAGAGGTAAGTCCATCCGACTCCAGCGAATGGAACTGGTCAATGAGCGACTCAAATGTGTTCGTCCCCGAAATTGCCCAGCTGGTGTAGATAGGACGCTCGGTCATCTGTGCCTCAAAGTGAATGGTGAAAGGGCCAGGTCCTACAAAGCTGTGCCCATTCACGTGTACCGAATCCGCCAGATTATCAATGTACCCGACGGGATCGGTCCAAGCAGTATCAACAGGGACAAGACCTTCCTCCACCGAACGGGTGCGAGCCCATCCGGAGAGCGTACAAAAGAGGGAGAATAATATAAGCAGGTACGTTTTCAATTCTCTTTGTATTTGGCTTCGGTTCAACTGTAGGTTACATTAATGAGGAGTGCAGCTTGTGAAACTTGAGCAGATCAGAACTTGTCTGTCACACGGGCAAAGGCTGGCGCATCAAAGGCGCAGAATTCCTGATCCTGATACTTGAATTGTCCCACGATGCCAATCATGGCAGCATTATCAGTCGTGAACTTGAAAGGAGGGAGGAATACCTTCCAACCATATTTCTCGCCGAGAGCCGTCAGTCCGTCGCGTACACCGCTGTTTGCCGATACGCCACCAGACAGTGCCACCTGCTTGATTCCCGTCTCCTTGACCGCTTTCTTGAGCTTGTCCATCAGGATGTCAACGATGGTCTTCTGGAGCGATGCGCAGAGGTCAGCCTTGTTCTCCTCAATGAAGTTAGGATTCTCCTTCAATGCATCACGCAGGGTATAAAGGAAAGAGGTCTTAAGTCCTGAAAAAGAATAATCAAGGCCAGGAATATGTGGTTTGGCAAACTTGAATCGTGAAGGATCGCCCTCATTGGCAAAACGGTTGATGACCGGACCTCCAGGATAACCCATACCCATCACCTTGGCACATTTGTCAAATGCCTCACCGGCAGCATCATCAATGGTCTGTCCGATTACCCCCATGTCCTTGTAGCTGTTGACGCGGATAATCTGTGAATTGCCTCCCGAAACCAGCAGGCAGAGGAAAGGGAATTCCGGGACGTCCTTTGGAATTACCTCCAGCTCGCCGCCAGCCGCCAGTGATTCAGCCGTTGCCTCACGTACGAAATGAGCCATTACGTGGCCCTGCAGATGATTCACTTCAATCATCGGGATGTTCAGTGCCGACGCCAAGCCTTTGGCAAAGCTCAAGCCTACCAGCAATGATCCCATCAGGCCTGGTCCGCGAGTGAAGGCGATGGCGGTAAGATCAGCAGGCTGAAGCCCAGCCCTACGGATTGCCTCGCTGACCACAGGAACGATATTCTGCTGATGCGCGCGGCTTGCCAGCTCTGGCACCACGCCACCGTAAGCCTCATGTACGGCTTGGCTTGCAATCACGTTGCTCAAAAGCACGCCATCACGAAGTACTGCAGCAGAGGTATCATCACATGACGACTCGATGCCCAGGATTATTGTACTCATAGTGTGATAAGAAATATGTAGTTATGATTTTATTCAGAATTTTCTGTGCGCAGAGCGCAAGGATTATGCTATTGAAACGTGCAAAGATAGACAATATTTTACAATTCACCAAGGAAAAAATAAAAAAAAGTCAAACGTATGCATAAATAGTAGGTTTTGTTTGGCAGTTCATGATTTTATTAGTAACTTTGCCTCCGCTTTTTATGTGCCTATGGGCGCATGTGCGTATATACAAAATTAAATTTAGCTGGAACTACAGACTTTTGAAGTGAACAAAACGATTAAAAAGAATGATGAAACGATTAAATAGAATATTGGCAATTCTACTTGCCGTCATGCTGTGCTGCCAGTGGCTGGTGGCGGAGGTGCAGCAGCACCAGGTTCGTCCAGGAGACACGCTCTACAGCATTGCCCACCGTTATGGAGTCACCGTTGAGGCTATTCAGGCAGCCAATCCTTCCATCGTCGGCACAAATATTCCGGCTGGCTCCATGCTTACTATTCCTGACCCGAATGCTCCCGTACAGGCTACAGCTCCCAAGAAGGAGAGTGCTCTGACGCCAGTGCAGGGCATCGTGGTGCCTAACTACCAGCATTCTTCCATTCCAGCAGGTGACCATTGGACTGATGGCACGCTGACCTTCGCCGTTATTCTTCCATTTAATCTCAATGCCACCACGGCAGAGGAGAACAAGTCACAGATGCGCTCCGTAGAGTTCTATCAGGGTCTCCTGATGGCAGTAGATGAGATGCAGAAGACTGGACGCAGAGTGACCGTTCAGGCTTACGACCTCGGCACGGAGAGTATGGACCACATCTTGAGCAATCCCCAGCTGCTGCGTGCAGACTTTATCATCGCTCCAATGGAAGAGGCCGAAGTGCGTGAGGTGGCACGTTGGGGTGAGGGGCATGGCACGCCTGTGGTCAGCCCATTCGTCTTCAGCGCCAAGATGCTCGAAGAGTTTGAGCATCTGTTCCAGGTCAATACCAATAAATCTATGCTTTATCCGCAGCTTACGGATGAGATCCTGAAGCGCTTCCGTGATTATACCTTCGTATTTGTGACCGATAGGAATGGACAGAATAAGCCCGATCCTTATCCGCAGATGCTTAAGGAGGCTTTGACCAAGCATAACATCAGTTACAAGGAGCTTGCCTACCAGAATCCGGAGACACTGATGGACTGTGACTCTACCCTGGGCCTGATGAATGCTGATATCATGTTCGTGCCCGTTACACCTCAGCAGGAGTCGCTTCGCCGTATGTTCAGCGGCCTGCAGCATGTCAAGATTCTCCGTGATGCCCGCCATCAGCTGGCGCTTGTGGAGGGAGTGGCAACATCGGGCAAGCAACCGCAGATGGCTGTGCTCGGTTATCCGGAGTGGCTGCTCTACACCCATGATTTCGTAGATTATTACTATGACCTGAACGTCTATATGTTCAGCAAGGTCTATGTCAATCCGTTTGATAAGGAGGTGAAGGATTTCTATTCGGACTTCAAGTACTGGTATGCCAAGGAGCCGATGTCACTCATTCCGAAATACGCTATCCTGGGTTATGACGTGACGCGCTACTTCCTCAAGTCATTGACCAGACACGGACAGCATATTGAGGAGCGACTGAACGGAGAACTTGGCGAGAGCCTACAGACCGTCCTCTCCTTCGTCCGTGATCCTGAAGGCAAGGGCCTCTATAACCACGGACTCTACCTCGTACATTTCACTCCTGAAACTACCATCGAAAAGATTGTGATCAAATGATGAAACCATTGTTCAAGCATACGCTGCTCCGCTGCCTCACATGCTGCCTGATGCTGATGAGCCTGTCGCTGATGGCGCAGACACGCATTCCCCGTGAGCTTCATCTAGGCGTGACTGGAGGTCCGCTGCTCAGCGAATACTCCTTCCATCCATCGGTGACGCAGCAATATACCAGAGGTTACACGGCAGGCGTCTCATTGCGCTACATTGAGGAGACCCTCTTCGGCCTTCAGGCAGAGTTTCATCTCACGCAGCGCGGATACTCGGATATGTTCGAAGACGAGGAGGACCTGAAGTTCACCCGCCGTCTTACCTATCTGGAGATGCCTATCCTTGCCCACGTCTATTTTAAGGTGGGCAAGAGGCATGAGGTTACGTTCGATGCCGGTCCGAAGTTAGGCTATTACCTGTGGGATAGTACCGAGAGCACCCTGCCTGAGACCTTCGGCAGACCAGGCGACGCCCATGCCAACTACATCTACAAGCATCATGAGCTGCCCGTAGAGAAGAAGTTCGACTATGGCATTATGGCAGGCCTGGGCTATGAATATAAGTTCAGCCCGAAGATGAGCGCACAGATCTCCGGCCGCTACTATTATGGCTTGGGCAACATCTGGCCAGATTCGAAGGCCGATGACTTTGAGCAATCAAGCAATCAGACCATTGAGGTAGTGTTCTCACTCTGGTGGAAACGCACCATCAAAGGAAAGCGAGTAACCAGATAATTCCTCATTCTTTGTTTTTTCTCCATCAAAAGAAATCAAAAAAAATCAATTTTTGCTACACCATGTGTTGTTTTCTTTTGATTTCACTCCACACTCCTAATTCCTCATTCTACCGTGGGCATTGTAATCCGTCAGTCTCTCAAAGGGACATTCGTCAACTATATTGGTGTAGTGCTAGGCATCTTTGTTCAGTTCTACATCGTCGCCAAGTACCTCGACCCCGAGGTGATTGGTCTCAGCAAGGTGCTCTATGAGGTCGCCTTCCTGGTATCTACGCTTGCCCTGCTGGGTTCAGGCAGTACGGGAATGAGATTCTTCCCCTACTTCAAGGATCCGGAGAAGGGCAATCATGGCTTCCTCTATTACTATCTGCTCTTCCCGATAGTGGGTGTGACCCTCATGACGCTGGTCTATCTGGCACTTCGCACACCCATAGAGAACTATTTCGTAGAGAAGAGTCCGCTCTTCAACGAGTATTTCTATTACGTCATCCCGCTGATGATCGTCCTGGCATTCTGGGTCTGGTCAGAGAACTATGCCAATATCAACATGCGCATTGCCCTGCCAAAGGCAGTTCGTGAAGTGGGTATGCGACTGATGATGCTCGGCATCTATCTTGCCTACGGTTTCGGTTATCTTAATGTGACCGGGCTGATAGTCGGTTTTGTGATCTGCTACGGCATTTGTATGCTGATAGCCACCGTCTATTCGCTTCACATCGGCAGTCGTTCGCTGAAGCATGACTGGAGTTTCATCACCCCGGAGCTGCGCACCAAGGTCTTGCACTATGCCGGATTCCTGATGCTCTCTACCATTTCGGGCAACGTAATACAACAGATGGACCTCTTTATGCTGTCGGGCGTCAAGGGTCTCTACAGTGCCGGCATCTATGCCATTGTGGTTTACATGGCGGAGATAGTCAATATGCCGTCGCGCAACATCACTCCAATCAGCACCCCACTTGCTGCTGAGGCAATGAAAGAGGGGAATGTGGAGAAGGCGCAGCAGCTCTACAAGCAGGTATCCGTCCACCAGATGCTTGCCTCCACCGTGCTGCTCCTGATTGTATGGATCAATCTGGATAATATCTTCGCCATCATCCCGAATGGAGAGAAGTTCGCCGAGGGGCGCTGGGCAGTCCTGTTCCTTGGATTGTCAAAGGTGGTGTATGGCACGCTCAACTTTGGCAACACGCTGATCTCTTTCAGCAAATACTATTATTGGACCCTCTTCTTCACCTTCATCCTGATGGGTATCAGCATAGCCACCAACCTCTATTTCATCCCTATCTTCGGATTGAGTGGAGCAGCCCTTGCCTCGCTGATTACCGTCCTGTTGAGCTACGCCTACCAGCAGTATATCGTGCAGGTAAAGATCAAAACCAATCCATTCACCTGGGCGCATCTGCGCATCGTAGCCATTCTGTGTGCCCTGTTTGCATTGAACTTCCTCATCCCGTCATTCGGCGGCTATTCACCATGGATAGACATTATTATCCGTACAGGTGTGGTGCTGGGCGTGGCAGCCGTGCTGATCTACGTGCTGCGTATTTCTCCGCAGATTACCTGGTTCATTGACCGCTATCTGCTTCGTAAAACTGAATTCTAATCCCTAAACAAAATGACAAAGCCAATCTTTATAGCCGGACCCTGTGTCATTGAGTCGGAGGAGTGTCTTGAGGCGGTAGCCCAGGAGCTGGTCCGCATCAATGAGCATCTTGGAGTGGACATCATCTTTAAGGCATCCTTTGATAAGGCAAATCGCACCAGCATCACCTCTTACCGAGGTCCAGGTATGGAACGCGGCCTGCAGATGCTGGCAGACATCAAGGCGAAGTACGGACTCCGTCTGCTGACAGATATTCATGAGAGCTATCAGGCAGCTCCGGTGGCAGAGGTAGTGGATGTGCTTCAGATTCCGGCATTCCTCTGCAGGCAGACAGACCTGCTTGTAGCTGCTGCCAAGACCGGCAAGACCGTTAATATCAAGAAGGCACAGTTCTTGAGCGGCTTGGACATGCAGTATCCGGTGCAGAAGGTGCGTGATACCTGGAGCAACGAAGGAATCACCCCAGCAGCAACCTCTGGTAGCGACTGCCCAGTATGGCTGACGGAGCGAGGCAACTCGTTTGGCTATAATAACTTCGTGGTTGACTTCCGCAATCTGCCAGATATGAAGCAGTTCACACCGATGGTGATCATGGATTGTACACATTCCGTGCAGCGTCCGGGTGCGGTAGGCGGTAAGTCGGGCGGCAACCGTGAGTTTGTACCTAATATGGCACTTGCAGCCAAGGCATTCGGTGCCACCGGCTATTTCTTCGAGACTCATCCGGATCCGGAGAAGGCTTTGAGCGATGGTCCGAACATGCTTTACCTCAAAGAACTTGAAAAGGTGATAGCTTCATTGCTCTAAACCGATGAATGTTCCACACTGTACATTTTCGGACATTCAGCGATCTGGGAATAGTTCCCGAGGAGCAGTTTCGTGCATTTCATAATCTTTGAATGTTCCAAACAGTACAGTTTCGGACATTCCACGATCTTTGAATGTTCCACATTGTACATTTTCGGACATTCAACAATCTGGAAATGCGTGTCAGCACTGCCATTCGTCCATTTATGAATCTCTAAAAGTCCATTTTGTTGGCAAAACGGACTTTTGAGGTTTGAAAACATCTAATTATATAACATGTACATAATAACTTGGTCAAAACTACAATGAGAATATATATAACAAGGAATTAAAGGAATTAAGAGGAATACAAGCAGTTAAGGTTTCCTTAAATTCCATTAAATTCCATGTAGATAAAACTACAATGAGATTATATATAACAAGGAATTAAAGGAATTAAGAGGAATACAATCAGTTAAGGTTTCCTTAAATTCCACTAAATTCCATGTAGATAAAACTACTATGAGATTATATATAACATGTAGATAATACCAATTTATTATTTGGACTTAACTATTTTATAAGGTAATAATCGTGTCAGAGATAATTGAAACAGGTATTCAGTGTCTGCGAGATGAGTCCCAGGCTATCCTTGATCTCATTCCCCGTATGGGAGAGGAGTTCGAGCAAGCGGTTCGGCTCATCAGAGATTGCCGGGGCAAGGTGATTGTGACCGGTGTGGGCAAGTCTGGCCATGTAGGCAGCAAGATTGCAGCCACGCTGGCAAGTACCGGAACACCATCGTTCTACCTCAATCCGCTTGACGCCTATCACGGCGACCTGGGCATGATAGCGCCGGGCGACGTAGTGATGGCTATTTCGTACAGCGGCAATACGGACGAACTGCTGCGTTTCATCCCCTTCATCCTGGAGCGCAACATCCCAATCATCGGCATCTCGGGCCATCCGGAGTCGCTTTTGGGCAAGTACAGCACCTGCCATCTGAATATTGCTGTGCGCAGAGAGGCAGATCCGCTCAATCTGGCGCCCACCTCATCTACCACCGCTTCAATGGCGCTGGGCGATGCATTGGCGTGTGCGCTGGTGAAGATCCGCAACTTTAAGGACAGCGACTTCGCCCGTTTCCACCCTGGTGGAAGCTTGGGCAAACGTCTGTTAAGCAAAGTGCGTGACCTCATGGCAACGGAGGATCTTGCCGTATGGACAGTTTCGCCCCAGGACATGCTCAGCGAAGTCATTATCCGCATCAGTCAGGGCAAGAAGGGACTGGTGGTGGCTGTAGAGCCTGACGCTGCCTCTAACCGGGGTAAGGTAGTGGGCATCATCACAGATGGCGATGTGCGAAGAGCCATGCAGAAGCACCGCGAGAAGTTCTTCTCGCTCCGCGTGGAGGATGTGATGAGCAAGAACCCGAAGAAGATTCATGCCGATGAAAAGATCTCTACGGCAGCAGACATCATGCTGCGCAACAGCATCCATGCACTCATTGTGCTGGATGATGAGGATCAGTTCTGCGGTATCATAGATTACTTCGCATGCGTGTGACACATTTTAATAAAGAAATACTATAGGAATGAGACGAGTTTTGGTAGTAGGCGGTTCTTCAGGCATAGGTCTGTCATTGGTTCTGACATTGTCCCAGAGGGAGGATGTTGAGCAGGTGCTCGTGCTTGATCGTCAGCTCTTCCCGGAGCAATACAGTAGCCCGAAGGTAAAGAGTTGGCAGGTAGATGTGGCCGAACTCGATTATAACTGGCTTGACACATTGCCAGCCATTGACGGACTTTTCATCACGGCAGGATTCGGACAGTTAGGCATGCTGCAGGATTTTGATGATGCCTACATAGAGCACATCATGACGGTCAATGCCATGGCACCTATCCGCCTCATCCGTCATTACTATTCTTGCCTGCTCGGGAAGGAAGACTTTACGTGTGCCGTAATGTCAAGTATTGCCGGACGTCTCTCTTCACCTATGCTCGCCTATTACAGTGCTACGAAGGCAGCCATCCGCATGTTCGTTGAGGCAGCTAACGTAGAGCTGGAGGTGCAGGGTTCGGACAACCGCATCCTTGAGGTCTCGCCCGGCTCGCTGAAGGGTACTTCGTTCAATGGCGGCGAGTCAGATCCGGCTTTGACCCATGATCTCGCCGTTGAGATCATTGCCCGCGCAGAGGCGCATGATACGCTGCTGATTCCGCAGTATGAAGAGGTGTTCAAAGGCGTGATAGCACGCTACCATGCTGACCCGCACAAGTATGGCGTGGATAGTTACTGGTATAAGAAGAATGGCAGAAAGCATAAATGATCAGCTATGGGAATCTTGAATGATGCAATGGCAGGTATGCGCAGCCTTCCGCTGTGGTACGCAGCTTCGGCAGGCAGGCGTAATCCACGTCTGTGGACATTCGGCGCCTGGGACGGACAGCGGTACAGTGACAACTCGCGTGCCCTGTTTGAGTACGTGCTGCAGCATTGTCCGGACGTTGAGGCAGTGTGGATGACCCGTTCGCAGAAGGTCTATGATACGCTCCGTGAACGCCATCTGCCCGTAGCCCTTTGCGATACTGCCGAGGGACGCTCCATACAGCAGCGCAGCGGTTACTTCTTCCTGACCAAAGGTCCGCTCGACAGCGACCCGCGCCTGATGCGAGGCTGCCACCTGGTATGGCTCTGGCACGGAATGCCGCTCAAGCAGATTGGGCGTGACGCGATGGCATTCCAGCGGCGCAACTCGCTCTGGAAGCGCTGTAAGACTGCCATTCGCCGCATTGTAGTTCCTTGGGAGTTTATGGGTGGTGAGACGCTATCCACAGCCCCCTTCTTTACACCTTTCCTGCAGAGCGCCTTCGCCCTTCCGTCCGAACAGGTTTGGGAAGACGGCTATCCGCGTAATGACCATCTGTTCCTGACGGATGTAACCGAACCGATCATCACCGCCCTTCATCAGCGCTATGACCGCGTAGCCCCTGACGGAACACCCCAGCCGGTACGCCTGCTGCTCTATATGCCAACGCACCGCGATGCCACTACACGTTCGGGCAAGGCATTTGATCCCTTCTCACTGGCAGGATTTGACCTGCAGGAGGCAGAGACCGTGCTTGAACAGCAGAATATCCTGCTGCTCTACAAAGGCCATTTCTTTGACAGCGTGAATGAGGGATTGAAGTCGTCCAGCCGTATTCTTACCGTCACGGATGATGATTATGATGACCTGTACACCTTCATTAAGGATGTAGATATTCTGCTGACCGACTATTCGAGCGTCTATTTCGACTTCCTGCTCTGCCGCAAGCCGATCATCCTCTTCCCGTTTGATGAGGCAGATTACATTGCCCACAGCCGTCCGTTCTATTTCTCATACGACCTGATGGAGGGAGAGAAGGTGCGTTCGTGGAGCGAGCTTTGCCAGGTATTGGCAAGCGGCAGCTATCAGCCGCCGTCAGCTGACACCATCCAGCTGATGCACTCCCATCCGGATGGCGAGACCTGCAGGCGCATTGTGGAGAGGATTCTGAAGCAATGGAAGCTATGAGCACAGGCAGAGTCTTGATTATAGGTCCGAGGTTTCATTACTTCAACCAGAGCATTGAGCGGGCTTTCCGTGCGTTGGACTATCAGACGCGCATCCTTGCCTATGACAATCCGGTGCATCCCTACACCTGGGAGAATAAGATTCGCTACCGGCTGGCAAAGGACAAGCTTCAGCTGAAGCGCGAGTCACGCGCGCTGTTCCATCTGGAGGCAGAGCTGGCATTTGAGCAATACCAGCCAGATCTGGTGTTTGTGATGAATGGCGACATGCTACTGCCAGATGCCATCCTGCACTGGCGGGGCAAGCTGGAGGATGATCCGCAGCCCGTGGCGCATCCTGCCCAGGTGGCGTTGTGGCTGTTTGACAGCTTCACGCACATTCCGTTGTGCGAAGAGAATATCCCTGCCGTGGATGCCGTGTTCTGCTACGAGCAGACAGACATCCCGCTTATTGCCCAGCGCTACGGAATACAGGCACACTTCCTGCCGCAGGCGGTGGATCTAGAGCTTTACCATCCGCTCACGGCGGCAACAGAGGAGGAGCGGCTGGATCTGGTCTTTGCGGGCGACATCTTCCATTCGCAGCGCAGGAGGGAGGTTATTCAGGCTATCGTGGCGCACTATCCGGATCTGCGCATCCGGGTGTGGGGCGAATACAAACCCTGGTATAAGAACCCCTGGAAATGGCTGACCCGTGAACGCAAAGATGTCTATATGAACCGGAATGCTACCGCCGAGCAGCTCAACCGGGATTATAACAGGGCGCGCATCGTGCTCAATATCCACATTGAGCAACAGAAGGATGGCGCTAATCCCAAAGTGTATGAGATCAGCGCTACGGGAGCTTATCAGATCTGTGATGCCAACCCTTATCTGCGCTCCATGTTCCGGACGGGAGAGGTAGGACTCTACGAACTGGACATGAAGGATCCTGCCGAGCACCGGTATGACCATCTGTTTGCCTGCATCGATCATGCCCTGACGCACGACATGCGTGAGCAGGCACAAGCAGCCTATCGGATGGTAACATCAGAGAATACATTTACCCAACGCATACAGCAATGTTTGAACCACCTCGCATAAAGTTTTTCTGCCGTTCGTTCAACAAGGAACTCTATCTCTTGAGCAAGCGTCTTTATGAAGATGCCGGTTACCCGTGTGTGCGGCTCACTGACCAGACGGCTGACGGTTATTTCTTCCGGATGCTCGAAGACGAGGACTGTGACATTGCCGTCAACGTGGATGAGGACTTCTTCATCTCCGATCTGGATGCTGTAATGCATCTGGTCAGGCGTGTGGAGGCAGAAGGTTGGGTCAATGCCGGCTGTTCGGATGCAGGTCCTGGCGTGCCGCGCAAGGGGGACGCTTCGGTCACGAATCCCTTCTTCAACGTGTTCAACCTGCGCGAGATCCGCAAGCAGTGGGATGCCAGCCGCCTGATACCGGAGTTACAGAAGGACAGTTACCGGGGCATTGAGCCCTACTACAACTTCTTCCACTGGATGGTGCGGACCTTCCCTGGCCGTACACTCTATCTGGAGAACCAGCGGCATGATGATACGATTTCTACCCGGCTCTACAGCATCGGAGTGGAGGAGCATGCGAAGGATGTCCCTGCGGATGGGGGAGGAGTAAGCCTTATCGGCTATCATACTTGGTTCGCCCGCCTGTATAAGGAGAGCTTCCTCACGCGCCTCTTTGAGGGAAATGACCGCAAGGACGTAGATCATCACAAGCGCATCGATGCAGTCATTGATACCGCTTATCTTGCCCGAGGATTGCGCCGCCCGGACTTCGGCGTGGCTGACAGGATAGGTTTCTGCCTTGACGAGTGTACGCGCTGGTGTATCAAGGTGCCGCAACGTGTAGCTGGCTGGCCCCGTAAGTTGAAACGCAAATTTCCTCCATCAAAATAAATCAAAAAAATCAAGGCCTTTGACTGCAAAACTGGTTTTCTTTGATGGAAAAAATAAAGGTTTCAAGTTTCGGAACTTCCGAAACTTAAATTCCTTGTAAAAAAAACAATTTGTCATTTGTACTTAACTAAGTAGAAATACAGTAATGGTAAGTATCATATCTCCTGTCTATAATTGTGCACCCTACATCCGTGAGTGTATTGACAGCCTCAAGTCCCAGACGTATCAGGACTTTGAGGTATTGCTTGTGGATGACCATGGGCAGGATAATGCCATGCAGATAGCGCGGGAGTATGTGAAGGGAGACGCACGGTTCCGCTTCTTGCAGACGCCAGTCAATTCCGGCCCGGGTGTGGCACGTAATGTGGGCATTGAGGCGGCGCGGGGCGAATATGTGGCATTCATTGACAGTGATGATGTCTGGCTACCAACCTTCCTGGAGTGTCTGCTTGCCGCTACTACCGATCTTGCCTATTGCCAGCTTCAGTACCGGGGCGGTGACAAAGATGGCAGGGTGCATCGCAATCCCGTAGTGCCAGCCGGAGAGTTCACCCCACAGGCAAAGGTGTATTTCCTAAAGCACTTCGTCACGTTCTCCGTGTGTTTCCTGTTCCGCAGGCAGTTTCTGCTGGATCATGGGCTCCGCTTCCCATCGCAGCGCAACAGTGAAGACACCAACTTCTTGACCCGCTGCCTGCTGCTGGCACAAAGCATTGCCTGCGTTGACCAACCTTTATATATATATTGCGTGCGCGAGGATTCGCTGACCACAGGCAAGAACCGCCGCCGCTACCGTGAGCGCCTCGACGCGATGAACCTCCTGATGCAAGAGTTCAAGGCAATGAAGCGCGATGCAAGGTACGCCTCACTGCATCTGCAGCAGTATGATGGGGCAATGCGCCTGATATGGCTCAAGAAAGGTCTGGCGCAATGTATTCTCGAATTAATCAAAAACATGAAATAGATGAATCAGATCAAGAAACTCTGGCCCTATCTCTTGGCCGTAATTGTTTTTGCCGTAGTGGCTTGCGTCTATATGTCGCCAGTGCTTGACGGCAAGGTCATCGCCACCTCTGATGGCATTCAGGGACGTGCTGCCGTGCAGGAAGCCGTGCAGTATCATGAACAGACAGGTGACCGCACCTGGTGGACAGGCTCCATGTTCTCCGGAATGCCTAACTATCAGATTGGCGGCGGTAAGTTCACCTCTGACCTTTGGCTCAAACCCATCAAGGATGTGCTGCTCTGGGGTCATCGTAATGTGATTGCCATCGTGCTGCTCTATTGCCTGGGATTCTTCGCACTCCTGCGTTCGATGAAGGTGGACAAATGGCTCAGCATCGTAGGCGCTTTGGCAATAGCCTTCTCCTCTTACTTCTTCATCATCATTGGCGCCAACCATCACTCCAAGACCTCGACGCTGGCGCTGATGTCGGCAGTGGTGGCGGGATTCTATCTGATCTTCCATGGGCATCGGAAGACGGGTATCTGCCTCACCATGCTCTGCACGGCTGCCGGTTTCTTCTCACATCCGCAGATGGCTTATTATGTCTGCTTCATCCTGGCTGCCTTCTGGATTGCAGAACTGTGCAATGTGATTACGGCAAATAGAAGTAAGTCAGAAAACTCCCTCCCCCTGGAGAGTCGGGGTGGGGGCTCTTGGAAGGCTTTCGGTATCTCGACAGCCCTCTTTGCAGCCGCCTTTGGCATTGGCGTAGGCACAGGTACTGGAGCCACTTTCACCAACCTTGAGTATGCAGCCGAGACAATGCGTGGCGGCGGTTCAGATCTGCAGAAGACAAATGATACAGAGAATAAGACCAAAGGACTTGACCTGGATTATGCCACTGCCTGGAGCTACGGCATTGATGAGTGCTGGACATTCCTGGTGCCTGATTATATGGGCGGTTCGTCGAACTATAAGGTAGGTAAGGAGAGCGACCTCTACAAGGAAATGGTGCAGCAGGGCGTGCCAGCCAAGTCGGCTGAACAGTTCTGCCAGTCGCTCCCGATGTATTGGGGTGATCAGCCATTCACCGCTGGTCCTGTCTATATGGGAGCCATAGTTTGCCTGCTTTTCGTGCTGGGTCTTTTCCTTGTCAAGAGTCCTTATAAGTGGGCGCTTCTGGCAGTAACCCTCCTGAGCGTCATGCTCTCGTGGGGTCACAACTGGATGGGTTTGACCCGTTTCTTCTTTGATTATGTGCCGATGTATAATAAGTTCCGTGCCGTATCATCTATCCTCGTCATAGCCGAAATCACCATGCCGCTCCTCGGCTTCCTTGCCCTGAAGCATGTGGTTGAGGTCAAGCAGAAGGCGATGGAGATGACGGGTGGCGTGAAGGAACTCTACAAGGCAGATGCAGGTGTGTGTCAGGTACTCCATGCGTTGCGGTATTCGATTGGTATCATTGCCTTTCTGCTGGTCATCTGTGTAGTCATGACCTCAGGCTACACAGGTCCTAATGATGCCAGCCTTTTCTCACAGCTGCCCGAATGGCTGGGTGTGAGCATCATGGATGAGCGTCATTCCATGCTCTTGTCTGATTGCTGGCGTTCATGTCTCTTCGCTGCTGCTGGTGCTTTGGTTATTTTTGTTTACCTTATCTCTCCAAAATTCAAGGGCACTGCACTCCTGGCATCTGTGCTTGGTGTGCTGATCCTTGCTGACATGTGGCCCGTTGATAAGCGCTACATGAACGATGACATGTTCTCAAAGGGCAATTCCTACGAGCAGGCATTCAAGATTCAGCCTTGGGAGAAGATGATTCTTGACAATGACAAGGATCCTAACTTCCGCGTCTTTAACATTGCGCAGAATCCGTTCAACGACGCCCGCACCTCTTACCGCTTGAAGTCAATCGGTGGCTATTCGGCAGCCAAACTCCGCCGTTATCAGGATCTCATTGACGAACACTTGAGCAAGATGCACCGTCCGGTCATCAACATGCTCAACACCAAGTACTACATCACCCAGAACCAGGAGGACGGACAGCTCTATCCGGTGCAGAATCCTGATGCTATGGGCAACGCCTGGTACGTGGATACGCTGGTGGTGGTCAATACTGCTAATGAGGAGAGCGATGCGCTGATGCAGTACGACCTGCACACCACGGCAGTGCTCGACCAGCAGTTTGCCTCCCTTGCCGCCGCTGGCAGTCAGGTGGCTAATGGCCAGATCATCCATCCTGCGGATTCACTCGCTTCGGTTCGCCTGACCAGCTATTCGCCTAAACGCGTAGAGTATGACGCAGAGTCGGCAGAGGCAGGTACCGTAGTATTCAGCGAGATCTATTATCCTCACGGCTGGAAGGCTACGGTGGACGGTCAGGCAGTGGAGCATTACCGCGTCAACTATCTGCTCCGTGCGCTCAATCTGCCGGCAGGCAAGCACCATATCACGTTTGAGTTCCTGCCTGATTCGGTGGAGAAGGGTAACTGGCTCTCCATGTTCTTCGTCATCACCATGTTCCTCATCATTGCCGGCTGCATCATCCTTGGTGTGAAGTCAATGATAGGCATCAAGCGAACTCTTTAATTCTTTAGTAACATATAAATAATAACTTGGTCAAAAAACTACAATGAGTTTATATCGAACAAGGAATTGAAGGAATTAAAAGAAATACAAGCTGTTAAGGTTTTCTTTTCATTCCCCTAAATTCCTTGTAGAAAAATACCAATATATTATTTGTACTTAACTTTTAACTTATTGAAATTTTGATGAAAATTTCAATACTCTCTCCAGCGTGGCCTTATCGAGGCGGCATTGCAGCATTCACGGAGCGTCTGGCGCATCAGTTGTTGGCCGAAGGTCATGAGGTGCGCCTCTACACCTTCACCCTGCAGTACCCAGGCTTCCTCTTTCCGGGCAAGACACAGTACAGCGAGGATCCTGCCCCTGCTGACCTGGAGATTGAGCGCCGCTTGTCGTCGGTCAATCCCCTTACGTGGGTCAGTCTTGGCAGACGCCTCCGCAAGGAAGCCCCGGATCTGCTGATACTTGCCTACTGGATGCCTTTCATGGCGCCGTGCATGGGAATGACGGCTCGTTTGGCGAGGAAGAATAGTACCACCCGTGTGATTGCCCTCTGTCATAATCTGATCCCGCATGAGCATCGCATGGGTGACACCTTGTTGACCAAATGGCTGCTCGGCTCCGTAGATGGCGTGATGGCATTGTCCAAATCCGTATGTGATGACGTGCACCGCTTCTTGCCACAGATGCCAACCGTAGCTTCGCCGCATCCTGTGTATGACAGTTTCGGCACAGCAGCAGATAGGGCAGAGGCTTGTCAGCATCTGGGACTTGACCCGCAGAAGCGTTATCTGCTCTTCTTCGGCTTGATCCGCGGATACAAGGGCTTGGATTGGCTCCTTGAGGCTTGTGCCCGAAGCCAGGCAGTAAAGGAGGGACACTACCGGCTGATCGTAGCCGGAGAGTTCTATAGCGGCGAGGAGGAGTACCGGAAAATGGCGGAGCAGCTTGGCTTGGATGAGGTGATAGAGTGGCGCACCTTCTTCATCCCTGACAGCGAAGTGCGGTATTATTTCTCCGCTGCCGATCTTGTGGTGCAGCCGTACAAGACAGCCACCCAGTCGGGCGTCACACAGATTGCCTACCATTTCCAGAAGCCAATGATCGTGACCCGCGTGGGCGGCTTGCCGGAGATTGTCCCGGATGGGAAGGTGGGTTATGTGGTGGAGCCGGATCCGGCAGCCATCGCTGCGGGCATTGACCGCTTTGATCAGGAACACCCGGATTTCACTGATGGCCTGCTGGAGGAGAAAGCCCAGTACAGCTGGTCAGTCTTCACACAAAGACTGCTGACACTGGTTTCGCAAATCGCTGCTCGCTAAACTAAAGGTCTCGCCATCCCCCAATGACCTTTAATAACATGTAAATAATGACTTGGTCAAACTGCTGCGAGTTTATATAGAACAAGGAATTAAAGGAATTAAAAGAAACACGAGCTGATAAGAGGTTCCTTAAATTCTTCTAAATTCCTTGTAGAAAAAAACAATTTCTTTTGTTTTCCTTTGTTGGATAATAATAATGTATAAAGTTCCTTTTGAAATGCTGGAACTATAACTATTTATATTATATGAATAATACTGAAGACTCATCTCTAGAGCCAAAGCCGGCGGAAGTGGAGCACATCAAGCGCTCGCTCAAAGACTGTACCGACCCTGAAGTGCTGCGCAAGCGCGAGCAGGAGTCGTTCAAGGAGCAGGAAAACTGGTACGCCTGCTACGTCACTCCCCAGCATGAGCTGCAGGTGCATGATTACCTGATGGGATTGGAGGCTCAACGCGTCAAGACGAAGCGTGGCAAACCCAAGAAGGAGGACCTCTTCCTGAAAGTTGATCCCGAGAAGGTCAAGATGGAATGCTACGTGCCGTTGCAACGTGTGAAATGCAAGTATTCTGACCGTATGGTTTGGAAGGATAAGATCATGATACCGGGCATCGTCTTCGTACACTGTTCGCTCAATAAGAGAGACGATCTCTTCCATGGCAGAGTGCGGGAGTACGTGACAGGCTTCATGAGCGATCATGACAAGCGCCGTCCGCAAGCCATACCAGAGGACCAGATGAGCGCCTTCCGCCAGCTGGTGGAGTCGGAGTATGTCATCCAGATGGAAGCTCCTACCTTCAAGGTGGGTCAGAGCGTCATGATCCTGGCAGGTCCGATGCAGGGGCATGTGGCAGAGCTGATCTCTTCTACCGACACGGTGAGCAAGACCGAATATCAAACCGACCGTCAGGGCAACAAGATCCTTGACGGAGAGGGTAACCCAATCCCGAAGCACACCATCAAGCTGTGCGTCCGCCTCACCGACATGCTCTGCGCCAAGTTCCAGCTCGACGCTACGGATGTGGCGATTGTGCCCAAGGGAACCAAGACAAAGTTGCCAGTTGAATGAAACAATCTCCCGCCGTGTTGGTAAGCTTGGATTGCGAAAATCCCGCCATACAATCTGTTTATGTGGAGCGCAATATGCTTAAAAACATGTTTTGATTTTTTTTTCGACTAAAAATTTGGAATGCGGATAGATTTTCACTATCTTTGCAGTCTAAAAAACTAATACACGGAGTCACCCCTCTTTATTATTTGATGAACATAAACCATAAATCATAAATCATAAATCGTTTTATTATGGCAGAAAACAAGAAACGCGTTTACACCTTCGGTAACGGTAAGGCTGAAGGTAATGCAAACATGCGTAACGAGCTCGGCGGTAAGGGTGCTAACCTCGCCGAGATGAATCTCATCGGTGTGCCTGTACCTCCAGGATTCACAATCACCACCGATGTATGTAATGAGTATTATGAGATTGGCAAGGACAATGTTGTTGCCGTTCTGAAGGAGGATGTTCTCGCTGCTGTTAAGCACATTGAGGGCCTCATGAACAGCACTCTTGGCGATGCTGCTAATCCACTTCTTCTTTCTGTACGTTCAGGCGCTCGTGCCTCAATGCCAGGTATGATGGATACTATCCTCAACCTCGGTTTGAATGATGAGGTAGTTGAGGGTCTCTCAAAGAAGACTGGCAACCCACGCTTCGCATGGGACTCATACCGCCGCTTCGTTCAGATGTATGGTGACGTTGTAATGGGTCTTAAGCCAGTAAACAAGACTGACATTGATCCATTCGAGGCTATCATTGAGAAGGTGAAGGAGGAGTACAACGTAGTTCTTGACAAGGACATCCCTGTAGAGGGTCTTCAGGAGCTCGTTACCAAGTTCAAGGCTATGATCAAGGAGCGCACCGGTAAGGCATTCCCAGTTGACGTATATGAGCAGCTTTGGGGTGCTATCTGCGCTGTATTCGATTCATGGATGAACGAGCGTGCTATCCTTTATCGTAAGATGGAGGGTATCCCAGCAGAGTGGGGTACTGCAGTTTCAGTTATGGCTATGGTATTCGGCAACATGGGCAACACCTCTGCTACCGGCGTATGCTTCAGCCGTGACGCTGCTACTGGTGAGAACATCTTCAACGGTGAGTACCTCATCAACGCACAGGGTGAGGACGTTGTGGCTGGTATCCGTACCCCACAGCAGATTACCATGGAGGGTTCACGCCGCTGGGCACAGCGCGCTGAGATCTCTGAGGAGGAGCGCGTAGCTAAGTATCCTTCAATGGAGGAGGCAATGCCAGAGCTTTACAAGGAGCTCGACGCTCTGCAGAACAAGCTTGAGAACCACTACCACGATATGCAGGATATGGAGTTCACCGTTCAGGAGGGCAAGCTCTGGTTCCTCCAGACACGTAACGGCAAGCGTACCGGTACTGCAATGGTTAAGATCGCTATGGATCTCGTTAAGGAGGGTCTCATTGACGAGAAGACCGCCCTGCTGCGCTGCGAGCCACAGAAGCTCGATGAGCTGCTCCACCCAGTATTCGATAAGGCTGCTCTCAAGAAGGCACGCGTGCTGACCACCGGTCTTCCTGCTTCTCCAGGTGCTGCTACCGGCCAGATCGTATTCTCGGCTGACGACGCTGAGGCTTGGCACAAGAATGGCCACAAGGTAGTCATGGTTCGTATCGAGACCTCTCCTGAGGACCTCGCTGGTATGGCTGCTGCAGAGGGTATCCTCACCGCTCGTGGCGGTATGACCTCACACGCTGCCGTTGTGGCTCGTGGTATGGGTAAGTGCTGTGTATCAGGTGCAGGTGGCATCCAGGTTGACTACGTTGCTAAGACTGTCAAGATTGAGGACGTTACTCTCAAGGAGGGTGACTACATCTCAATCAACGGTTCTACCGGCCAGGTACTCCTCGGCCAGGTTGAGACCAAGGCTGCCGAGATCTCTGGCGACTTCGCTGAGCTCATGGATCTCTGCAACAAGTACACCAAGCTCGTAGTTCGTACCAACGCTGATACTCCACACGATGCACAGGTAGCTCGCGACTTCGGCGCAGTAGGTATCGGACTCTGCCGTACCGAGCACATGTTCTTCGAGGGTGAGAAGATCAAGGCAATGCGTGAGATGATCCTCGCTGAGAACGTTGAGGGTCGTAAGAAGGCTCTTGCTAAGCTCCTTCCATATCAGAAGGCTGACTTCTATGGCATCCTCAAGGCAATGGACGGCCTCGCAGTTAACATCCGTCTCCTTGATCCACCTCTCCACGAGTTCGTACCACATGATCAGAAGGGTCAGCAGGAGATGGCTGAGGCAATGGGCGTAACCATCGATTATATCAAGGCTCGCGTTGCTTCTCTCAACGAGAACAACCCAATGCTCGGTCACCGTGGCTGCCGTCTCGGCATCACCTATCCAGAGATCACCGAGATGCAGACACGTGCTATCCTCGGCGCTGCTATCCAGCTCAAGAAGGAGGGCCTGAACCCAATCCCAGAGATCATGGTTCCACTCGTAGGCCGTCACCACGAGTTCGATATGCAGGAGGCAATCATCCGCAAGACCGCTGCTGCTCTCTTTGAGGAGGAAGGCATCGAGCCATTCAACTTCAAGGTAGGTACCATGATCGAGATTCCACGCGCTGCTCTTACCGCTGATGCAGTTGCAGCTCGCGCAGAGTACTTCTCATTCGGTACTAACGACCTTACCCAGATGACCTTCGGTTATTCACGTGACGATATCGCCAGCTTCCTCCCAGTTTACCTGGAGAAGAAGATCCTTAAGGTTGACCCATTCCAGGTACTCGACCAGAAGGGTGTTGGCCAGCTCATTCAGATGGCAGTTGAGAAGGGCCGCAGCGTTCGTCCTGACCTCAAGTGCGGTATCTGTGGCGAGCACGGCGGTGAGCCTTCATCAGTTAAGTTCTGCCACCGCGCAGGTCTGAACTATGTGTCATGCTCTCCATTCCGTGTACCTATCGCACGCCTTGCCGCCGCGCAGGCTGCGGTCGAAGAATAAACGACTGAATGCTGATAATTAGTGAAATACGAGGCAAGAGTTTGGAAAACTGACTCTTGCCTCGGTTCTTTTTGCTCATATTCTGCGGGTTACGTAAGCAGAATAAGTTGACTAAAAACCCCAATTTGTTGACCAGATTTTTATGGCATGTTGACCAAGCAAAAAAATGGGTTCTTAAAAAAAGTCTGAAAATACCCCCTTGTTGACGATATGTTGACCAGATTTTTGGGTGATGTTGACCAGATTTTAATCTGTTTTCTTGATTGAAAAGCATGGTGTAAACAAGGCTTCAAAAGTGTAAACATTTCACTAATTATAATACGTATGGCAACTCTTAGACCAACAGTAAAATCAAAACTCAAAACAGGAATGTACATTGTTTACATTCGTGTAGTACAAAATAGACAGAGTTCTTTTATCAGAACCTCATGGATGGTCAATGATAAAGGAATCAAGGGAAAGGACGTTATTGATCCTTTCGTAATTCAGCAGACCTCAAATCTGATAAGCCGATATTATGGCTTGCTTAACCAAATTGATATTTCAAGTTGGACAGCATCTGAGGTTGTAGCCTATCTGACAAAGACCACTGAGGATTTGTCTTTCTCTGAATATACGAGAAACCATATTGAAAAGTTGAAGGCAAGAGGGCAAGAACGAACCTCTCGCAATTACCGTTATGCCATCAATCATCTGGAGAGATTTGCAGAGTCGGACAACATCATGTTCTCACGTCTTACATCTTCTTTTCTTAACCGATGGATAGAATCTCTTGCAGAGACTAATCGTTGTAAGGAACAGTACCCTGTTTGCCTTCGAGAGGTTTATAAAGCAGCAATGAAGGAGTATAACGATGAGGAGCAAGGAATAGCCAGACTCAAGAACCCTTGGTGTAATGTTACAATTCCAAGAAGTGACATTCCAGAGAAGCGAGCTATTCCTGCAAGTATGTTGCGTAAGTTCTTCAATGTGGTACCTGATAGAAGCCGATTCACCAATCCATTGATGGAGGTTGGTCAGGATGTAGCTCTGATGTCATTCTGTTTGTGTGGTTTGAATGCAGTGGATATTTTCAATGCAGAGAAAGACCAATATGTCAATGGTATCTTCCACTATGAACGACAGAAGACAAGAAAGACTCGTGCAGATAAAGGATATTTTGAAATCCGTGTGCCAGAGTTCTTGAAGCCAACTTTCGAGAAGTATCTTTCAAAGAATGTAGATACTCCATGGCTATTTAACTTCCATGACCGTTTGTCCACATCAGATTCTTTCTGTGCAAATGTGAATACTGGAATAAGGCAGATTTGGGAAAAGGTTGACCCCAACTTTAAAGCTTCTCTCTATGCGTTCCGACATAGTTGGGCTACCATCGCTCAGAATGAATGCGGTGCTACTTTGAATGAAGTTGACTTTGGACTTAACCACTCTATAAATAAAATGGCTAAGGTCTATGTGAAGGTTGATTTCACTCCGGCATGGATTCTTAACGAAAAAGTCATAGATTTTGTTTTCTTTACTGATCACGAGTCTAAGCATGTAGAAAAGGAGGATAAGACGTTTGAAAGAATATCCAAGTACAATAATGTACGTGCGGAGGCATATGTGATGGGCAAGAAGGTCTGCGCCCTTGAAGACACAGGTTTCTCAAACGTAGATCAGGTTATAGACAAATTGGTTGCCCTACTCCCTAAGAAAATCAAGAATGCACGAGTACAATTCAAGGTAACTAATGTAGATAAGAATCTAACCCAAATGTATCAGAGGTTAGTTTAACAAATAGCTCAATCTTTCTTTAACGAAAAAAAACTCAGATACGGTATTGTGCCATATCTGAGTTTTCTCTTTTTCGATGATATTACAAAAGATAGTTCTGCTGAATGTTTGCTAATTTCTGAAGGTCAACTAACTTGAATCGTTTTTTACCAGGAGAAATTCTCGATGGTTGCAACTTGCCGCTTTTGATCCATCTTTCAACATCTGCTCTTCCAAACATTTTGAAAGCCTGGGACTGACTGATTTCAAGTTTGCCTTTCTCTATCTGATACATCTTGAGTGCAATCTTTGTAGCCAGATCTGATGTAAAATGGTCATAGGTCACAGATTTATCTGCAAATATCATTTCTATAGTATTTTCCATTGTCTGTACGCTTTAATTGTTATACATGAAATGAAGGGGCTGCCTCCGCACTTGAATCGATTCTTGTGCAAAGGTAGCCCCTGAAAATCATAAGCGTGCCACTATCAACTATATAGGATTGTATATATAGCAGTTATATAGGCATCCATCTTTCAGTTGATAGGATTAGTTACATTTTACAGACTTTCTTTCAACTTCTTGACGAAAGAGTTACATGTGTCATAAAAGCCCAGTTCTTCATCTGGCTTGTTCGAATTGGGTTTCTTGCCAAGGCTAGCGTTTCTTGCCTGTGCCAATCCGCATCGAAGCTGTGAAGCACGTAGAGGCTGATTGTCCAAAGACGATGATATAAGTTTATTCTTCTCTATGATCATCTGCCAAGCATGTGGGATAAGACCTTTTTCGCGAAGTTTCCCGAAGAATAGAGCAACATTTCGGTTGACTGTCGCCTGAAGAGGATGAGTCAACTTACATTCAAAGAGGTTCTTGATGTCCTCCTTGGATGCTTCTGGTTGGAATAGCGTTGCAGATTTCGCAAATTCTCTGATAAGACTAATCTGCTCATCATTGAAATGAGCCAGGAACACAGGTTCTGGCTCTACGATTTTCATTCCTTTGTTGAACAGTTGGTTCATCAGAAGAAAGTCCTCCTGTGTGAATGAGGTCTTTGTGAAGAATACTCCCACAAGATCAGTGCGATCTTCGAGAAGTTCCTTCAGTGCAAAGACACGCATGAGGTGAAGTCTAATTGCTTCCTCGTTCATGCACACACATGGAAGGTGATAAGAAACGAAATCATTCACATAACGAGAATAAGCCTTCTCGCCGTTCTTGATTTCTGACTGGTACTGATCATAGGCAGCACGATACAGTTGCCAAAGCTCGTTCTCAGGCAACTCTTTCTCTGTTTTCTTTGTACAGCTGAGACAGCATGGGCACAAAAAGAGAGAGCACGGGATTGTTCTTTAACCGTTTCATTTTCTTTTTGTGAATTAAAAACGTTAATAATAATTGTGAATTTATGACATGTATCAGGGCATGCCTTTTTATTATATGAAATCTGTGGCGTTATAATCTTGATTTTGTTCTACTTGGGGAATTATTAACCA
>JAZLJN010000094.1:0-9647 GCA_045617885.1 Bacteroidales bacterium
CTCTCCAGATTCTCAGCAAGTATGGGGTACTTATCGAAGTCCTCCCTGAAATTCGGACCTGGCTCCTTAGCATGGATCAGTCGGATCTCGACACCTCTCCTCAGCAGATCAGACAATGCTCCGAGTAGCGGCTGGGAGCCGTTTCCTTTCTTCACATACAAGTCCTTGATGTCGGCTGTGCCGATCCAGAGGACATGCTGTGCTTTGAGCATCTTTTCGAGTACTACTTCATAGTGCTCTTCATCTGATACGAATGTGGTCATATTATCGCGTGCGAAAAGTTTGCAAAGATAGTATTTTTTGCAAAATATTCCAATTCTGATTGGAAGTCTTCTCTGAAACCTTCGTATTTTAACATCATTTGTGAGCTTTTGTAATGCAATACTACGCTTTTATTACTATCAGGCGATTCTTTTTGCAATGATGTCTGCCATAAAAGAACTGGCATTTGATGGACATTGAATCAACGACCCATAATTTTGCCTGATGGTGACATGAGGCCGCATCAACGACCCATAATTTTGCCGGACGGTGACATGAGGCCGCATCAATTAACCCATAATTTTGCCTGATGGTGACGTGAGGCCGCATCAACATCTCCATAATTTTGCCGGACGGTGACATGAGGCCGCATCAATGACCCATAATTTTGCCGGACGGTGACATGAGGCCGCATCAATGACCCCATAATTTTGCCGGACGGTGACATGAGGCCGCATCAATGACCCCATAATTTTGCCGGACAAGTACACGATGTTGGGATTTCCAAGTTTTAAATTTAACAAAATGTACTAAATGTTGAAAATCACTGATATTTATCAGTTTTTTGGAATGGTAGAAACTATTGCATTCTAATAGAAATAAATATACAATATGGCACCGAAAGCTATCATGTTGTAAAATACCTGGAAGAGCACATAATAACTCACAATGGCCGCTGTAGCTATAAGGACACGTTTCATTCAGAACTAATAAAATGCTATGATTACTGAGGGCAAAGTTACGGATTTTTTTGTCATGCACACGATTTCTGCTTTTTTATTCATAATTTCTGTTTCATATCGTGTATTTATCTTTTTTTATCAATATTTTTATCACAGTAATTTGCATTTTTTGCAAAAATAATCTATCTTTGTCGCACAATTATATAACATTAAAACCTACAAGATGAAAAAGTCCATAATACTTTCTTTTTTCTTTCTTTGGATGTTCTCTCTTACTCATGCACAAGGAGATCAGATCAAACGTGCCATTGTGCAGCAGGTAAAGACTTATCCCGCATCCACACTCAAGGACATCTATAAGAACTTCTTTCAGGATGCTTTCGGCCCTGGCCATCTGATGAGCAATTCACCAGATGCGGAGCAACGTATGCGCAATTATCTCGCGCAGGAATGTGAAGCGGCAAAGAATGATCCAAATCCCTGCCCCGACTACGAGCTGACTGGCAGTCACGGGAGGTTCTATCGCGTCAATCTCTCGGTCATCAATGATGGCAGAGTAGCTATGGACACCTTCCTGAATGCATTTATGAAGAGTGCTGCACAGTTCTCACTCCCCGAAGTTGAAGATTGGAAACAGGAATGGATTGCTATTGAAAAATGTGTCAAGGAACTCGGTCATCGATTTCCTGATCAAGCGCAGGATTCTGCGGCCATCATGAACATCTTAAATCAGGGACAATATGCCTCGCACCATAGTGTAGCATACAACGAAGCCTATCATCCTCATTACCGACTTATCGAGAAGACTATCTTTGAGCAAGAGCTTCTTCCACTCATTGAATTTGACATCTATCTGATGATTGGCCAGTCGAACTGTGCCGGTCGTGGCTACATGCTGGCATCGGACACTACAGACATCATCCCCGGCGTATGGCTGCTCAACGCCGAAGGTAAACCCGAACCAGCCAAGGCTCCTTTCAACCGTTACAGCAATATCCGCAAAGACATGTCTATGCAAATGATAGGACCCGCTTTCAGCTTTGCACCTGCTATGCATGAAAAAACGGGTCGCAACATCCTGATTATCCAGAATGCGAAGGGAGGCAGTGGCCTTGGAGAATGGCAGAACAAAGATCCGGAGAAAATTACCTTACTCGACTCCACCCTCATGCGAGCTGTTCCTGCCCTCAAATACGGAAAGTTGAAAGGAATTATCTGGCACCAAGGAGAGACAGACACTTCCAACAGTTTGACCGTCCCTCATCGTGTAATCGGACGGAAAAGAATTCAAAAGCGCGTTGCTTACGTTGTCTACGTATATCCATTCTGCAAAATGATTGAACGTCTTCGCTCCGCCTTGGGTGTAGGAACAGAAGTCCCTGTTATCGTCGGCGAACTCGGCCAGTGGGAATGGGAGAAGAAGAAACTCATTGATACATTCAATGACGTGGTCCTTCCGGGACTTACTATGATGGTCCCCAACTGTCACAAGGTGGAGAGCGACGGATTAGAATGCCGCTCTGAGGATCACAATGACCCACATTTCAGCCGAGCATCGAACATCGAGTTAGGCCGACGTTATTCAGAAGCTATGATCAAAGCATTGCTGATGGAAAAAAATGACAACGAGAAACAACAAGGCATGTAACCATATCTAGTACATCCCTATTGTGTAGTTATACGTTCCAGAGATCCTTGGGTTCAAGAGTTCGGACTCCCTCCTTCCCTTCCTTGACCATTGCTATCATGGCCTTGGCTACTTGAGTTTATAGGTACGCTGTACGCTCATCCTCTCAGTTCACTGATTGTCTCTGTTGAATACATGCATTTCGTCAGGAAGATCAATAGCGAGTTCAATCAGACCTGCTCGCGGCAAAGCCTAACATAATTGCCGATTCAATGTTCAGAACTCAAAATGCTCTGCCTTGATCATACCACATGCCTCAATCTTTGGCATGAGCTCCTTGAAAGATGCTGTTGCAATGTGTGCTGCATGTGCATCCCATGATGCCCAGGTCTCACAAAGCATGAAGACATCCTTACGTGTTCCACTTTCGAAGACATCATAGGCTACACAGCCTTCATGCTTCTGTGATTCTGCTACAAGCTGGAGGGTTAATTCCAATGCTTCATTATACTTTCCGGTTTTTGCCTGAAAAAATACATTAAATCTAATCATAATATTAATATTGATTTATTGGTAACATGTAAATAATAACTTGGTCAAAACTACTATGAGTTTATATAGAACAAGGATTTGAAGGAATTAAAAGAAATACAAGCTGTTAAGGGGTTCCTTAAATTCCACTAAAATCCTTGTAGGAAAAAAAATCCAATCTATTATTTGTACTTAACTTGATAAAAGATGGTGCAACTCACGTTTATGGCTTCTTGACAATAGGTTCTTGGTCATTGTTCAAGACATACCTCTTATAGTAACTGATGACAATGGTTGTAAGAGGCAAAGCGATAATCAGGCCTATAAAGCCAAGCAAAGCTCCCCAAACAGAGAGTGACAGCAACATCACCGCCGGATTAAGGCCGAACCTTTTGCCCATAAGACGTGGAGTAAGAATAGCATCCTGTATTCCTTGCACTACGATGAATACTATGGCTACACCAAGCAACGCGAGCCAGATACTCTGTCCGGATTCCACGGCTCTCAACATCGCGAACATCACTGCAGGTATCAATCCCAATGTCTGCAAGTAAGGCACCAGATTGAGAACACCGATAAAGAGCCCCAGGCCAATAGCCATCGGAAGATCAATGATGGAGAAGCCGATGGCAAACAGCACACCTACTATGGCAGCAATGACTGACTGCATCTTGAAGTATCGGCGCATACCTTCTTCCACATCGCCACATACCATCTGTACACGTTCCCTGAAACGCATAGGAATCAGCTTGATCCATCCGTTCGTTATCTTTTCATAATCAACCAGGATGAACACCCAGTAAAGGATGGTCATGAGACCAGAGAAGACACCCATCAGCACGCCCAACGTACTGGTCATGGCGTGCAGAAGTTTGGGGAGTACAGTTCGTGCGACACCCAGCACATTGGCATCTTTCAGCCACTGCTGTGCCGAACCGTCCGCCCAGATTCCCTGAAACCAGCTTTCTACCTGACCGGCAAGATCAGTAGTCTGTATCTTGTGATGCAGATAGCTCTGAACAATGGTATTCAGATGCTCACCCTGTTCTATCATAGGAGGTATCAGCAACCAGCAAAAGCCGACCACTGAAGTAACCACTATGATCAAAGCTAGGAAAATACTCAACAAACGGTTTTTCAAACGGCACTTATACTGCAAGAATTTTACCAAAGGGAAAGTGAGGTAAGACAACAGCATAGCCACCGCAAAAGGAAGCAGCACTCCACTGAGCATATTGATCAGATAGATTGCTAATGCTATACCCACAAGTATAAGTATGCCACGAATGAAACGATCAAATGTGATTGGATTGCGTTGCATTTTTTCTCTCAAATTAGTGTTTAGAATTCTCTATGATAAAGGTTATCATCTTTTCAAGTACCTCAACAGCTATTGTCTCCTCAATCTGCTGGTATTCGATAAGAGCATCTGTCTGACAATGTTGGAAAAGGTGATTCATGCCCTCAAGGGCACATACATTACATGGATGCCAGTACCCGTCTCTTCATGCCACTGACGGCGTTCGATTGGCATCTTCTGAACTGTTCAGCATATACTTTCTTGCACTCGATGGCAAGATCTGCTTCTGCAAAGATAGGATTGCCTAACTTGGTAAACTCCAAAGTCAGATCTGCCCCTTTTACTTTGTCTTCGTCACGGCCTGATGCTGTTCCGAGGTACTGAAGCTTCTCACGCATCGAAGCTGGGAAGTGAGTATTACCCTCAATGTCACGTGCCGTAATCTCCTGCCAAGGCAGTTCCTTCACGGATGCCTCACTCCTGACACATCTTCTGCAGATGGATTTTCTTGTGTTTGTGTACATGAAGCCAATGCAAGGCTCATCATGAACAATGTATAGATGTATTTTTTCATAAGTTACAATTGTTTTATAATTCAAGATTTACAGCCACCACCTCGGTCAACATTGAGCAGGCTCTATTGCTTGGACCAACCTGGCAAAACTGTGCAAAAATAATATTTTCTTTTATATTATCCAAAAAATATAGTAAAACACTCTACCGCAATTTGATATTTAGCTGCAAATCGTTTGATTTGACATCTTTGATGTACCTTAATTGGACGTATTCAAAAAAAAGCGTGTCAAGAAGGTCATATGTTAAGAGTGTCATTAAGCATTATTTGTGACTGACGGCATTCATTAATTAAGATAGCATACGGACATTAGTTAGGCCCAAATCACCTTCTCCCTCACCACTGAAATAGCGCTGCAGAGGTGAGATAAAAGATGATTCAGGCCATAAAGACAGGATCTTTGAAATATTGCATTTATTCAAACAGTGACGCCTGCTGACTTCCATGTAACTTCTCGTCATTGATGCAAACTGCGGTGAGGAGGATGTGCGAGAGGTGACCATCGGCATCGGTACCGGCTGGGAAAACGGTGGAGCGCATCCAGCCTTTGTTATAATCCTCAAAATCGAGAGTCAGGTATTTCTTGCCTTGCAGACGCTTTTCGAGCGTCGAGAAATCATAGAACTGGATATACGCATCCCTATACTGCGGAAGTAAGGACTTCTCAATATAGGTCTTTGCAATCTCGTCTGACTGATCTGACTCGGTGACGTTGTCCTTGAAATACTTATCGCCCAGAAGTTCCTCCGACTTGCCAGTTCGGATGTCAACGATAAACATTGAACCCCAGATATGAAGCAGAGCGGTCATCAGATGAGAGATGAGGTACTTGCGCGAATCCCAGTCAATCATAGGAATATCCATCAGACGGCGGATGGCTGCACGGCGCTTCTTCTCTTCAATCGTAAAGACCTTATTGCTACGTATATAATCAACAAAATCTGCTTCAGGCAGTGGCTTGCTGTAATAATAGCCCTGAATGCTGTCCACCTCCAACTCCTTCAGCCGGTTATGCTGTGACTCGCACTCCACACCTTCAGCTACGATCTCCAGATCCATGTTACGAATCATGTTGACACAAGCCGAAATCACACGGAAGGTCTTCGGATCAGCAATATTACGCACCAGGCTCATATCAAGCTTCACGGTGTCAAGCGGAAGGTCAACAAGGGTGTGCATCGAAGAGTAACCAGCGCCGAAGTCATCCAGTTCGATGCCGAAACCGAATGCCTTACATTGCTTCAGCACAGCAGCCACAGTGTCCATCTGTCCGCCAAACATGGATTCGGTCACCTCGATATGGAGAAGTTCGGCTGGGACATTGCACTCCTTGGATGCCTGGATACGGCGGTCGAAGAACTTATCATCACGAGCCAGCTCAATCCTTGAGAAGTTAATTGAGACTGGGACAACAGGGAGGCCTTCATCCATCCATTTGCGCATGTTCTGGCAGGTCTTACGCCACACGTAGTCATCCAGCTCGGCAATGAAGCCTGTCTGCTCAAATACAGGGATGAAATCTGAAGGGGGAAGGAATCCGAGTTCGGGATGAATCCAACGAACCAACGCCTCTGCACCGACCAGTTTCTGGGTGATGACATCATGCTTCGGCTGGTAATACACCTGAAACTGCCCCTGATGCAGGGCATCTTCCATATTCTGCTCTACCAGCGCCCTGCGGCGAAGCTTCTCAAAAAGCTCGTCGTTCATGAAGGCGAAATGCTGGCCATACTTATGCTTGATGCTCTCCAATGCAGCCAAGGCATACTCAATGTACATCTTAAGGGAAACGGTACGGTCAGTACACTTGCAAGCACCTATCTTGACCGAAGCCTTGATGCCGCCTGATGTAGAGATGGTGGAGTAACGCTGCTGATTGGAATGCTGCTCATAGTCAGCATCTAAAATTGGGAAGAAACACATAATCTGATCAGCGCCATAGCGACCAATGATGGTGTCAGCAGGCATGATAGAGTTGACCAGACGGGTATTAGCCTTTACAAGCTCATCGGCTTCCCTCTCTCCATAAAGTGTGAGAATATGCTTGAAACCCACAATATCAGAAATGAGAAGAACGTAATCCTTATCCGGATTGTCAGCAAAGGCAGCTGAAGCATACTGTATGAAGGCATTGCGCGTGTAGAGAGCTGTAAGCTCGTCACGCTCTATGTCCTGAATCGCAAAACTACGTGAGTTCATGATAGTACTGTTTAGAATGGTGTTGGTAAAGTAATGCTGGCACAAATATGATGATTATTTTGATACATTGGTAAAAAAAATAGGAAAAAGTAGTTTTTTTTATGGTAAATACCTCATTTTTTGATTTTTTTACTATTTTCGGAACAAAAAGAACAAAAAGCTGCAAGGTTTCAACCCTGCTATACCCTCAAGTGGTGTAAATGAGAAAGTGAGCAAAGAATAATTAGCGGTTTGGATTACAAATTGGGCAATAGAACGTATTTTTTAGGCAAATCGCCTCAAAAAAAAGAAGAAAAATGAACATGAACCAATATTTTGACTATCTTTGCACAACTATATAAAATAAAAAATGGTTAGCGATACTCTTGTGGCAGTGATGCTGTCTGCCTACCTCGGTGCAGCCGGTGATTATGCCTCTCTCTATCAAGGAAGTCTGGAGCCTGTCTTTGATCAAAAAGCCTGGGTTTCCCATCCCTTCATGGATGATACGGATTTTCACCCTGGCTCCCTCCGTTATAATGGCGTCACGTACCAGAAGGTGCGTGTCCGTTACAATATCTATGACAATGTGCTTGCCGTCATTACCTCTGATGGCAAGATACCGGTAGTGCCTGATCCGAAGAAGATAGATTATCTGGAGATAGATGGCAAGACCTACGAACTGCTGGATGACCGCTGGGTAGCAGTGGAGTATGCCGGCAAGGCACTGAAGCTGCTACATTTGAGCATGAAAAAGCGCACAGCTGATGTGCTGAAGGAGGGACACGCCTACCTTGACATGAAGATGGTAGAAAACTATTATCTGGCACTGCCGGACGGTTCGATACATAAGGTGAATGATCTGGCATCCTTGACCAATGCTTTCCCGCAGTATAAGAAGCAACTCAAGGAGAGCAGCAAGAGCAAGAAATGGAAGTTCCGTGGACAGAGCCGTCAGCGTTCGCTACAGGAATGCGCCTCGCTGATAGACGTGCTCCTCTGCCAAGCTGGTGCCACCAGATGGCGAGAGACGGAGGGTAGCAGCGGCACTAAAGCACTTGCTAATAATAACGCCACTACCCTATCAGCTAACCATAATCAGCAAAGAACCATCATACCGGAGAGCATCTACATTGACCTGCCAAGAGTGACACACGTCTCTGCCTTCGAAGCATACGACCCGGAGCATAAGAGGGTGTACGAAGATGCCGACGATGAACTGATAATAGACAATCTGGGTATCTCGAACCTTGACCCTATCCGCGAGACGCGTTCGCTGTCAGAGGTGGAGGTAGTAGGATTCCGGCAGAAGATCTCGCAGCAGGTGAGCGGACTGGAGTCTTTCCGTCCCTCCATGCTCCGCAACGTGCCACTGGCCATTGGCGAAGCCGATGTCCTCAAGCTCGCCCTTACCCTCCCTGGCGTCAGCTCCACGGGCGATGCATCCAGCGGTCTCAATGTGCGCGGCGGTGCCAGCGATCAGAACCTGCTGTTGCTCAATGGCAACACCGTGTTCAATCCCATGCACATGTTCGGTCTTTTCTCTGCCTTCAATCCCGATCTGGTGGCCGAGTCTGAGCTTTACAAAGGCGGCATCCCCAGCCAGTATGGCGGCCGTTTGTCATCGGTGCTCAACATCAAGGGACGCACGGCCGACAAGGAGCAGTTCCACGGTTCGGCCAGCGTCGGGCTCATCACGGCCAAAGCCATGGCCGACATCCCCATCATCAAGCGCCGCATGTCCCTGTTGCTGGGTGGACGCACCACCTATTCCGACTGGATGCTCAAGAAGCTGCCTAAGGAGAGCGGCTACCGCAACGGCAGCGCCGGCTTCTGGGATCTGGGTGGCACGCTCCACACGCAGCTTTCTTCCCATCAGGCCCTCAGTCTCAGCGGCTATTACAGCCACGACCGCTTTGCCTTCACGCAGTACAATGGCTACGAATATTCCAACATGAACTTCTCGGCCGAGATGCGCAGCCGTTTCGGCAGCCAGCTGTCCACCACCGTCACTGCCGGCTACGACCATTACGACTATGGCAACGAGGAGAGCGAGATCAGCTATTCCGCATCGCGTCTCACCTTCAGCCTCAATCAAGTTTTCCTGAAGGGCGTGGCCAGCTATCAGCTCACCGACGATCATACCCTCAACTTCGGACTGCAGGGACAGTATTACGATCTCATGCCAGGCCGCTATCAGCCGTTGCATCAGAATTCCTACATCATAGGCCGTGAGCTTCCTACCGCCCATGCCCTCGAGTCGGCCCTCTGGCTCGAAGACTCCTGGAGCCTCACTCCCGAGCTGCGTCTCACCGGAGGCATCCGCATGAACCTCTTCCAGTCGTTCTCCAGCCCCGATGTCGCTGCCCGTCTCTATGCCGACCCCGACTTTCGCCTCTCGGCCAGCTATCAGCTCACCGACGATCAGTCGCTCAAGGCCGGCATCCAGTCCCTCCATCAGTATATCCACAAGGTGTCCAACACCGTCATCAT
>JAZLJN010000095.1:0-16774 GCA_045617885.1 Bacteroidales bacterium
TTGACCAAAGATGTCACGCGCATTCTCCTCATTAATATAATAAGGATAAGTCAGCACCTTCACCTCAGGATTGATGGCCAGCATCTTCTCGGCAGCCGATTCCGCCTTCAGCCTTCCCTCATCCTTCGTGGCATGAATCACCTGCCGCTGCAGATTGCTCAAAGACACAACATCGGCATCGGCAATGCCTATCGTACCGCCCCCCGCTGCAGCCAGATACAAAGCACATGGCGAACCCAGACCACCGGCGCCGATGATCAGCACCTTAGCCTGCAGCAGCCGCTCCTGCCCTTCTGTGCCAAAGCCTTCGAGCAGGATGTGGCGGGAATAACGTTCTTTCTGCGCTTCAGTCAATGTCATTTCTATGCTTTATTTTTAGAAAACTTTCGATTGGCACCCCATCCATTAGTTCTCACATGCCATGAGCATTTTCCTTTATTATGATCCATCAAAGGTAATCACTCCCTTCCCCCTATAAGGGGGCAAGGGTAAGGGGATGGGGGCTTTGCCGTGCTTTGTTTCTTACAGCTTCCTCAAATCATGTGTCAGCTTGGCGGCGCAGAAGTTAGGACCACACATGGTGCAGTATTCGCCATCAGTATGACCTGCCTCCTCGAAATACTGCAGAGCACGCTCTGGGTCAAGCGAGAGGTGGAACTGAACGCGCCAACGGAAGTCGAAGCGAGCCTTTGAGAGGGCATTGTCACGAATCCCAGCGCCAGGATGACCCTTAGCCAAATCTGCGGCATGTGCAGCAATCTTATAGGTAATCACACCATTACGTACGTCCTCTCGGTTAGGCAATGCAAGGTGCTCCTTTGGTGTTACGTAGCAGAGCATAGCCGTGCCCAGCCAAGCGATCTGGGCACCACCGATAGCCGAGGTGATGTGGTCATAACCAGGGGCGATGTCGGTGACGATAGGACCAAGTGTATAGAAAGGAGCTTCATGACAATGGTCGAGCTGACGCTCCATGTTCTCGCGAATCTTATGCATTGGCACGTGGCCAGGACCCTCGATGAAGGCCTGAACACCCTTTTCCCAAGCACGGGTAACGAGTTCGCCCATGGTGTCGAGTTCGGCAAACTGGGCAGCATCGTTGGCATCGGCCGTACAGCCAGGACGGAGGCCATCGCCCAACGATAGAGCCACGTCATACTGACGCACGATGTCGCAGATATCATCAAAGTGCTCATAGAGGAATGACTCCTGATCGTGAATCAGGCACCACTTGGACATAATTGAACCGCCACGAGAAACGATGCCACAAAGACGAGTATCAGCCAAGTGCACATTGTGACGACGGATACCGGCATGGATAGTAAAATAGTCTACACCCTGCTCACATTGTTCGATAAGTGTATCCTTATAAACCTCCCAGTTCAAATCCTCCACACGACCCTGAACCTTCTCCAAAGCCTGATAGATAGGTACGGTTCCTACTGGCACCGGACAGTTGCGGATGATCCATTCACGGGTCTCGTGGATGTTCTCGCCAGTCGAGAGGTCCATCAATGTATCGCCACCCCATTTACAGCTCCACACGGCCTTATCTACCTCTTCTTCGATTGATGAAGTAGTAGCAGAGTTGCCGATGTTTGTGTTAATCTTCACAAGGAAGTTACGACCAATAATCATTGGTTCCGACTCTGGGTGATTGATGTTAGCAGGAAGGACAGCGCGACCACGGGCTATCTCGTCACGGACAAACTCTGGTGTGATATGGCTCTTGATGCCAAGTTCCTCGCAATTCATGTTCTCGCGAATGGCCACATACTCCATCTCTGGAGTTACGACGCCAGCCTTGGCATAATCCATCTGGGTAATGTGCTTGCCAGACTTAGCCCTTCTAGGCAGAGCGATATGCTCGAAACGAAGGTGGTCAAGGCTCTTGTCTGCCAGACGCATCTTGCCGTAATCGCTGGTTACCTCGCTCAATATTTCTGTATCATCACGATCAATGATCCACTGCTCACGCAAGCGTGGCAGACCCTTCTTCAAATCTACGGTGTAGGCAGTATCGTTGTACAATCCGGCAGTATCGTAGATATACACTGGTGCGTTCTCCTCAGTGTGAGGAACGCCATTCTTATCTTTCGTTACTGTAGGTGTAAGGTTGACTTTGGTCATACCTACCTTGATAAAGGGAAAAAAACGCCCCTGCATGTAAGCTTTTTCCCTCTGTGCGTATGCTTTGTTATCTTGTGGCATAATTGTTGTTTGTTTTATTCGAATAATGGGGTGTCCGAAAATTCATATTCACTTTTTCGCTAGCGCGGTGCTCAATTCAAGAACGCGGTAAGCGGAGAAGATGCTTCGGCGGAATCGCTGATAGCGCCAAGACCTGCCTCGTAGGCACGACGACCAGCAATCACAGCCTCCTTGAAAGCGACAGCCATCTGCACAGGATCACCGGCAACAGCAATGGCGGTATTAACCAGACAGCAGTCAGCGCCCATCTCCATGGCTTCTGCCGCATGACTTGGCGCACCAATGCCAGCATCTACAACAACAGGCACGTTAGCTTGCTCGATAATGATCTGCAAGAAGTCCTTCATGCGCAAGCCCTTATTTGTTCCAATAGGAGCTGCCAGTGGCATGACGGTAGCGGCGCCTGCTTCCTCCAGATGCTTGCAAAGGGTTGGATCAGCCTGACAGTAAGGCAGCACCACGAAGCCAAGCTTCACAAGCTCTTCGGTCGCCTTGAGTGTCTCGATGCTATCAGGCAACAGGTAACGTGGATCAGGATGTATCTCGAGTTTGAGCCAGTTGGTACCGAAGGCCTCGCGTGCCATCTGAGCTGCAAAGACAGCTTCTTCGGCATTACGTACGCCCGAGGTGTTAGGCAGCAACTGGATACCCTGATTCTGCACAATGTGCTGCAAGAGATCATCCTGCTTATCTTCCAGTTCGATACGCTTCATTGCTACAGTCACCATCTCTGTTTCGGAAGCCTTGATAGCCTCGGCCATGAGTTGGTTGCAGCTGAACTTACCTGTTCCCAGGAAGAGACGTGAGTTAAACTCGCGTCCTGCAATAACTAGTTTCTTCATTTCTTTTATTATTAATGTTTTATTGTTATTCTGATTTATTGTCTACCATGCTGACGAGCCGACACATCTCTGCCACAGGGTCGGTTGCACGCAAAACGGTTCCGCTGAGTGCGATACCCGTTACACCCGTCTGCATAATGGCAGGAATATCTTCGGCCTCAATGCCACCAATAGCTACAATAGGTAGATTGATATCCAATTCATGCATCTTGCCTATAATCTGCCGATAGCCCTCAAGTCCAAGCACAGGAGAGAGTTTCTTCTTTGTGGTGGTGAAACGGAAAGGGCCACAGCCTATATAATCAGCTCCTGCCTCATAGTGTGCACGCACATCATCAATAGTATTGGCTGTACCACCAATAATAAAGTCCTTACCCAATATTTTCCGAGCCTCTGCAATAGGCATATCCAGCTTGCCTAAGTGCACGCCATCTGCCTTTATTTCCCGAACTAACTCAACATGATCATCGATAATGAAAGTAGCTCCTACCTCGCGGCACATTCGCTGTGCCTCTAAAGCCACCGGTCGGATGTCATCATCACTGGCATCCTTCATCCTCAACTGCACCCAACGGCATCCTCCTTTCAAAGCCAGGCGAATGGAGTCGAGGTAACTGATTGTTTCAGTAAAATGAGAAATGAACTGTAACATACTATCTGTTCTTTTGTTGTTTTGTTCACCTCGTTATGTTTTACCGCACGCCGTGAACTCTCTTTTCTTTCCTCTCATCCGCCAAAAGCTGCTTTTATCACTACAATGCTGTCATTTTCCTGCAAGGATGTGTTCTCCCACTCGGTGCGAGGCACCATCTTATTAGCAATGGCTATGGCTACGCCTTTCTGTGGCAGTCCCAGTTCGGCATGCAGTTCCTGCACTGTCGTAGCCTTGACCTCTGTAGTCTGATTGTTAATTGTTACTTGCATTGTATCAAAATAAAAAACCATCGCAAGCCACGAAAGCCTACAATGGGGGTAAAACATATTGTATCAAGAGTATTAAAGCATTTCCTACGGCAGCATTATCTGCTTCAGGTCAATGGGTATAATCTCAGCCGCAAGCCTCCAAGCTCAGCAGCACCCCCTCCGATTTTTCATCGGATTGCGCCACAAAGATAATGCACTTTTGCAACAAATCCAAATAATCGCTGCAAAATATCGCCTAATCAGCTCTTTTTTTGCACAAATGATTATTCAAAGCCTCTATTCTCCGCTCGTAGCGACTGAAAGAGAGACGTATTATGTAGTTACTTTACTATCAAATGCGCAAAGCGTTAGGATAAGTTACTTATTCCTGATCCATCCTTGGGTCATAAACCAGTCTCATGCCGATCAACTGAGAAGCTGGACCCGTATAGATTTCAAAATAATCATTGCTGTGCCAACGGTTCGACACTCGACGATCAGTATCTGGACGGTATGGACTCAAGTCGCCGCCACGCACCACATGATCGTCACCAAACCGTGAGCCGGTGGGATTAAGGCTTGGACTCTCGGCATAATAACCAGCATCATAGCGGTCGCTACACCACTCGGCAGCATTGCCGCTCATGTCATAGAGCCCCAAAGCATTCGGAGCCTTCGTCTTGACTGGCTCGCCCCAAAGGACCCGACCCTCTAACACCTCTCTGCCATAGAAGCCGACCTCAGCATAGTCATCCGAACCGGCATACAGCCAGTCGCCATCGGCCTTGTGACCTCCACGCGCTGCATACTCCCACTCTGCTTCGGTAGGCAGACGGAATCCTTTGAGCTTAAACTCGGTGTTGATTCTATCAATGAGTTCGAGGGCTCCACTAAATGTCAGTCGTTCTGCTTCGGTCGATTCCTCTCCCGTCCACCAGCGCACCACGCTATTCATACCTCTGGTAAATTCCGTCTCACAGATGTAGTATGGATAGTCGATAGTAACCTCATGTGCTGGGTATTCATCAGGCTCGGCATAAGGCTCCTGGGCAGGAGTGGCACCCATGGTGAAGGTGCCTGGCTCTACGCGAATGAAGCGCACATAGAAATGCTTGTTAGGATCACGTCGAGCAGGATAGAAGTCAATGTCGCACATCTCGCCCTCAAATCCATGACGAGTGTCAAAGCTGTATTCGGACATCAAAACCAGACGTTCATCCTTGGCTAAGAACGGACGCACATAGTAAGTAGTGCTTGGCTGCAGATTATCAATCTGGGTTTCCGTCTCATAATACGAGATAAATGAATCATAGCAGGTACCCAGATTCTCTTCTGTAATCGGATGGTCGGCAAAATAGAAGCCTATGTTGAACCGTTTCTCTTCGGCATCAGCATACGTAAAATTACCTTTAAGCATAATGTTCGCATTATTGATACCTGCCACTGCCGAAGCCTCCAGCTTATACTGATATTTGTCCCATGGGACGATATCGCCATAGAAGGTGTGACCGCCCTGCCTTACCATCGGCTGAATATAGATGGTGGTGTTGGGAAGCATATTTTTCGGATTGAATTCAAGCGAGTACTCGGTAGGATCATCCGGATAAGGATTGGTGGCACTCTGCAGATGTGAGACGGCGTCAGAGAGGTCTGCCTCATAGCCCACCCGATAGCCTATGCTCGTTTTCCGCCCTACATTGCGATAATAGAGCCTTACCTCTCTGGAATATTCCATCGAACGCAGTTCCATCTCCAGTTTTTTGGTCTCCATCTCAACCATAAATCCATCATGCAGCTGATCCGCATAATCCTGGATATAGACATTGCAGTAGTACTTGGTGGTAGGCATCAGGCTGTCTATGTCGAAGTTATGCGTATGAATAATCGGCGCATTGGCATCAGGCTGATAGCTGACGGTTCGGCCCAATCGCTGTCTTACGCTGTCAGCATCCATGCCTATGGTGCATAGTACTTGCTTGATCTTAGCCGTATAGTTGATGTTGAGACTAAAGCAGATACTTGTAGCTGTGCTGCTTGCTTGTGGATGCGTCAAGTCGGGGTTTTCTGTACCATCTGAAGGTCCGAAGTTAGGAAGATAATGTTCGTCGTACAACTGACCGATGTCTGTGCTCTCCAGGCAAGCCGAAAGGCAAGAAGACAGCAGGAGAACAAAGAGTATATAACTGAATCGTGGTTTCATTTTGCGCTGCATTTAAGTTAGAGACAGATGCCCAGGTTAATCATAGCACAAGCAGGCGAGAATGAGGGTTGTCCTCCAGTCAGCGCCTGAATGGCAGCTCCGGCATAGTATTTGCCAAAGAGATAGCCAATGCCCAAGTCTAATACCATTCCCGAAGAAGAGTCTGGGGCGAAACGGTGGCGCTGGTCATCGTCAGCCGAAAGCCAGTTGAAATGTTGTGCTCCATAGCCGACGCCTGCCTGCAGATAGAGTCCCTTAGGTGTAAGATACTGATAACCTGCCACGAAAGAGAGATACTCGGCAGCTGGTGATGAATAGGGGTTGACAAGCGCTGCAATCAGTTCTGTAGTATCAAAATCATCGCCATCCGCACGATTGAACAAGGTCTGCATGTACCGTCCATAGATACCATGTACGCCGCCATACGCTACGGTTAAGCCCAAAGGCAGACATTGATCAGTGCCCAATCCGGCATTGAGCGCCACGATCAGCCTTTTAGGGCAATACTGCAAGTCCTGGCTGATGGTGACAACCGTATCTGATGAGAAATGAAAGTTCTGGCGGAACCGTCGGTAATCATTCTTCTTGATAGTGAGGCGATATCCGGTGGCGTTGATCATCGTCTGACCGGAGGTCTCGCCCACCAGAGGGTCTGCCTTTCCCCTGAGGCGCTCGAAGCGATAGTCAGCATCCGTTGGCGTCACCTTCCAATTAACCTGCACCTGATAAGGGCGAACCGGAACCTCCAGTTCAGCCATGATGGTATCAATACGCAGATAGCCCGAATCGGGGTGACACTCACTATGACGCGTGCGATAGAAATAGTCACGGTCAACATCAAGAGTGACCAGATAGGGCGTCTTGCCAATATTGACAGCCTCACCCTCGGCATTATAGATAGCCACGGTGACCCCATCCATGGAGGTAGTGATCCTGACCTGCTTCTGCACCTGTGCAAAAACTGGCAGCGAGATAGTGAACAGGAACAATGTCAAAAACAAATGTCGCATAACTCATTATTTATTATTGCGTATGACAATGCGGAAGCCGAAGCCACCGTCTCCCTGATTAGAGACGCCACGGGCAGAGACGCGATAGTCAGCCAGCGAGGGGTCATACCACTCCGTACGGGCTCCACCGCCACGCAATACACGCAGTTGGGTCCGATCAACTTCTCCCCTCTTCTCCCATTCATCAATTGCACAGAATGGATCGACAGCAGGAGACTCTGCATAATAATTAATCTGATAGGCATCAAGCACCCATTCTGCCGCATTGCCGCTCATATCGTAGATACCCAAGGCATTAGGTTTCTTCTGTCCTCCCTGATGGAGCTGGGGCAAGATTGGATACTGCCAATCATACGATAGCGGATCGTCTATCACCCAAGCCACCTCATCAGGGTCGTTTGAACCTGCATACAAGGTCTGCTCAGGATGCAGATGTCCACCTCGGGCTGCATATTCCCATTCTGCCTCAGTAGGAAGGCTTACGGCATTGATGCCTGTGAGTCGGCCTATACGCTCGGCAAAAGCAACCGCTTCGTTGTACGTCGGACGGGCAGGTATGGCGTCATCACTGCCTTTCATCATTCCCTTGGTTACTTCAATTTCAGAGATGTAGTAGTCTCTTGAAATGGTCACTTCGTGCGCAGGATATTCATCACTACGGGCGTAGGTCTGCTGCTCCTCAGTTGCTCCCATCATGAATGTGCCTGCCTTGACCAGAATGAAGCGCATCATCTGACCATCGACAAAGAGCGAATCGACGTCGCCACTCAACTCACCCTTCGGGATGCCGAATGAAGCCTCATCTGACATATAGACCTGATCCTGCCACCTGACATAAGCCCTGGCATAATAATTCTGTGACGGAACGATGTCTGTCATCTCATAGTGGATGCCTCCCAGCCAGTTAGGCTCAATGACATATTGGGTAGCATTGTCAAAGGTTACGCCTGAAGTATTGCCGATCAGCATTCCATATTCGAGTTCGGGCAAAGTGTAAGCATAATAGGTCGACACGTTCTGCAGCCTTGCATACGAAGATAGACGAATGAGCTGATTACTGATTACCTCTGTCACAAAGTCAGTGAACTCCACCTCGAACTTTGGGATTCGCTCACTCTCCACCGGGCCATAGTAGATGCGCCCTTTGTACCTGATATAAGGACGAACGAAAAATTCGGTATCTGGCACGAATCCACCAACCGTTTCATAACAACCTGCATTCGTACCGCCCGTATATTCCACCGGAATGTCTGCAACGGCATTCTCATGGGTCAGATTACGCTGGTCACCATAGATGTAACCTGGCTCGGCACCCGGTATCATGTTATCAAAGCTCGTATAGACATTACATTCAAAATAGGTACGATACCGAAGGGAAGAGACCATCTCAAACCCAGGAGTACTGAACCATTGCTCCTCTGACTGTATAGACCTACCGCTGACATCAGTATATACCGATACGTAGCGATACTTTGTATCTGGCATCAGACCGGTGATCTTGAACTGGGCTTCATACGCAATGATATGGGTGGCATCAGCCACGACGAGGGCATGCTTCTCTCCTACGGTAAGGATGTCACCTTCTGTCTGATCTGTCAGGTAGAAAGTAATCTGGCTATCGAACTTCGGGTTATGCAGTTCCACCTTGACCTGCGCCGTAGTGAGTGATATATCCGAAGCATCCATTACGATGTATTGTTCGGCATTATACCGGTTGTAGGTCTCGATAAGATCTTCGCCTTCGTAACAAGAGACACAAGTGAATGCCAACAGGGCGAGATAGTATAGAATAGAGCGTCTCATCATTTCAAGATATTAAGGAAAATACCAACTCCGACCCTGCCGCCATAGCTGCCATCCAGGCAGTCGGCTCCTGCAGAGAGATAGAACTTATTCACATTATACAGCACACCAGCCTCCCATGAGCTGCCACTCTTATGGTCAGCAAGATGCTCATGGCGCTTGTCATCAAGACCCAGCCAGTTCACGCTCCTCGTAGCCTGGCCTATGCCAGCATAGAGATGCAATGAGGAGAAGCAGCGGTAGATAAGACCCACTGACCACTGGTCATATTGGCAATGCGGATCAGAAAAAGGTGTCAGCGGCTCGTATGGCAAGAGTTCTGGTTTAACGGGATCACCATTAGCCGAATAACCTAAAGTAGAGAGATAGCTGACATAGACACCCCAACGGCAGATGATACCAGCACGGAAACCGTAGGCAAGGTCTGAATAGGAAGAGGGCTTACCAACTTCAGGACCAGCAAATACCTCCACAGGGATGCGGCTGAGCGAGGAAGAGAGGGAAAGAGGACGCCCCGGAACGGCATCGACCGTCTGACGCGAGGTCTTATAGAACAATCGCTTTGACACAAATTTATGCCCTCCTGCTGGCACCAGATAAGTCTGGCCAGCGTGTACGCGACCGCCGTCAAGATACATCATAATAGCATCCTGATCAGAGCTGAATTGTGCTTCAACCAGGTTGGGAAGGGATGGTGATACAGAGGATGCTGGCAATGTTGATGCATCACATTTGATCTCCATCAGATAAACAATTTCAGGATCAATGTCGGTATCTGGATAGTAATATCCATTGCGGACAAAAGTCGAACCCTCTTTCATTCCGCCGTAGGATGGATGAAGCAGTCGGAAACGCTTGGTTTTGGACGACAGATAGATCCACACCTCATCCGGATGTGCCTCACACTGCTGCTCCACCAAATAGACGGTCTGTTCCTGTATATTGCCCTTCTTCTGGCGAACCTGTGTGGCATCTATCAGGATACCCTGCACATCCGTCTTGACTTTGATCAAGGCACAGAATTTGCCTTCACTATCCAGCACTCGCTGCTGGGCAACATTGCCGAAGCGTGCTTCCGAGAATTTCTCGATTGAGATGTCTGCCCAAGCCGATTGCGCTACAAGCACCGACATCAAAAGAATATTTAGAAAACGCAGTTTTTTCATGTAATTAGTATTGTACTTCTATATAATTATGCCGCAAAGGTAACTACTATCTGCTTATAATCCAAATTTTTTTTAAAAAAATCAAAACTGAAGGATAAACATCGCACCTCCTAACTCACCGGTTGAACATGTGAGCGATCCTTTGTGCAAATTCATGATCTGCCGGCTGAGTGCCAATCCTATGCCAGAACCTCCTGCCTTTGAGGTATAAAAAGGCAGGAAGATATCTTCTCGCTTGTCGGTAGGAATGCCCGGACCTCGGTCACTCACCGTAATGCGAGGCCTGCCTTCTGGTGCCGATGCCGTAATCAACACGGCTGGCACTTTTTCATTCATATACTCCTTGACTTTCTCACTACCTATCGCCTCTAATGCATTCTTGACCAGATTGATAAGTATCTGCTTGAGCTGATTCTCATCGCATCGGAGCGTCAAGCCTTGCGCACATTGGATATGAATGCCCTGATCTGGGTAAAGACGCTCAATGTGCTGAAGCAGAAGCCTGGCATCAACATCCTTAAGCTCGGGTTTGGGTAGGTGAGTAAGCTCATAATAACTGTCAAGGAAGGTCTTGATTGACGTACATTGTTCATTAATCACCTCCACAGCCTCACGACTGTCTTCTGGCGAATAGTCACGTTCGAGCATGTCCTCACTCAATGAGATAATGGGCGTGATGGAGTTGCGCAATTCGTGGGTCATGATACGGAGGATGCGGTCATAGTACATGCGCTTAGTCTCCAGCTCCATCTGGCTCTGCCCATATTTCTGAATGATCAGATTCATGTCAGCATACATCTGCTTCAACTCCGCATCATGTGTTTCTGGGAATCTGCTCATGGTATCCTGGCTCCGCAGGCAACCTAAAAAGTACTTGACCTGATCAGGCAGGAATGAGGCACCCTGCCACATGATACCAATCATGCACAGGCAGAATAGGCTGCAGCCACCCAGTGCCAATCCGCCCCATCCCTCCTGCCACGCGAGCACAAGCAGTCCGCCTGACGCTATGAGCATCAGGGCAACCAGCAACATATATAGATGATAATGTTTCTGCTTGAGCATCGGAGGAATTACATATTACTACACCAAATCAGTGTAATATTTCGAATTTCTTGAGTTTGTTATAGAGCGTCTGACGAGAGATTCCAAGACGCTCAGCAGCACTGACCAGATTGCCACTCTCCTGATCAACGACTTCAAGGATATGTTTCTTTTCCAGTTCATCAAGTGAGAGCTGCTGATTCGCCTCAATCTGATCATGGAGTGACGCTGCTTGAGCCGCAAGCGATGCCGTACGCTGCTTGGTTCGATGCTTCTGAATGGCAGCTTCGAGCTTCTGGATGAGTGCCTGATTGTCCCAAGGCTTGGTCACGAAGTCCTCCGCGCCCTGCTGCACACTGCGCACAGCCAGATCAATGTCACCAAATGCCGTGATCAGCACCACAGCTGGAGCATTGTCCATCTCATTGATACGGTTGAGCCAGAAGAGTCCCTCTTCCCCATCAAGCTTACGAGCATCAAAATTCATATCGAGCAGCACCACATCCACATCGCCGGCTTGCAGCAATGCGGGGATCAGTTTCGGATCGGGTACGGTGACTACGGTACGGAATACTCCATTCAGCACGAGCTTCAAAGTGCGGAGCACCGACTGATTATCATCAATGATAAGTATCTTATATGGATTCATTGTCTTTGACGGAATGATTTGATTATTGAGCACATGCCAGGGCTTCGTGTGGGCAAAGATACTGCAAAAATATAGATTGTGCAAATTTCAATATCAAAATCAATCGTCATATTGCAGTTTTTTGAGCATGTATTTGGATAAATCATGAAAATAGACTATTTTTGCACTCATAAAGAATCTCCTCGCACTGGATAGCCTAACCTGCCAGTGCCCGTGCACGTTATGAAACAGTTAATAGAAAGACTCAAACAGGAGGGCTGCTCCGTGGTAATACGCAGCCAGAACATGGAGCGATGCTACTGGCAGCGCGGAGTAGCCGACCTGCTGCATCTACTGCATGACGAACCTGAAGTGCTCCACCACGCTCAATTGGCGGATAAGGTTGTGGGTAAAGGTGCCGCTGCCCTGATGGCATTGGGCCACGTGCGTGAGGTCTATGCCCTGACTATCAGCCAGCCTGCCCTCCACCTGCTGCAGAAAGCTGGCATTACGGTGGATTATGGACAGTGCGTGGATCATATCATCAATCGGGCAGGTACAGACTGGTGCCCTGTAGAAAAACTATGCTCTACGGCTGCCACTCCTGAAGAATGCCTCCCCCTCATTGAGGAATTTGTAAGATCCCTAACAACAAGCGTTTCATACTTCCGGAACTTAAATTAATCAATACAATATAAACAAATACTCTATTATTTATGCAAGCCGTTCAATTCTACACCCTCTCATTACGTGATGCAAAATCTTATCTCGTAGCGCTGGCTTTCATTGCTGGCAACATCATTCTGCCACAGTTCTGCCATCTCTTCCCCCAAGGAGGTCTGATCTGGCTGCCTATCTACTTCTTTACGCTGGTGGGTGCCTACAAATATGGTTGGCAGGTAGGTCTATGCACCGCCATCGCCTCGCCTATCGTCAACAGTCTGCTCTTCGGAATGCCTGCCCAGGCAGCTATTCCAGTCATCCTTATCAAGTCGGTACTGCTTGCTGTGTCTGCCAGCCTGATGGCACGTCACACCCGTCAGGTCACACTGCTCTCACTCCTTGCCGTAGTCCTCTCCTATCAGGTGTTGGGCGGTATGGCAGAATGGGCAATCAAAGGCACAATCAACGCTCCGCTGCAGGACTTCCGTCTGGGTCTGCCCGGACTGATCTTCCAGGTAGTAGGCGGTTATCTGGTAATCCGTTATTTACTCAAGAAATAAACCCATGACTATGAATACCAAACCATTCCACAACCTGCATCTCTCCACCCTCGGCATGGGCAATATGCGCCTGCCACAGAAGGGTGACGCCTCCAATGCCCCTATTGACTGGGAGGCTTCGGCCGAGATTATTGACTATGCCCTGGAGCATGGCGTCAATTACTTTGACACCGCATGGGTATATAATGGGGGCGAATCTGAACGCTGCCTGGGAGCTGCACTGAAGCGTCATGCTGCGGATCGTGACAAATTCTATATTGCTGACAAGTTCAACATAGATGCGACTACAGATTACCGCATGGTATTTGAGGAACAGCTGAAGCGCCTGCAGACCGATTACATTGACTTCTATCTTATCCACTGCCTGATGGATAGCAATATGCAGCGATACCTTGACAGTGGAGCCATTGAATATTTCCTTGAGCAGAAACGCCTGGGACGTATCCGCTATCTGGGTTTCTCCTGCCACTCAAGCCTTGAGACGCTCCGTATCTTTGCCGATCATCATGACTGGGACTTTGCCCAGCTCCAAATCAATTACTATGACTGGCAATATAGTGCCACGGCGGAGGAATACCGCATTCTGGAGGAACGTAACATTCCGTGTATCGTCATGGAACCGGTACGTGGCGGCAAGCTTGCCACGCTCCCTCCAGAGGCTGAGAAGATGCTCAAGGCTGCCCACCCGGACTGGTCAATGGCGGCATGGGCGATGCGCTTCGTACAGACTCTGCCAAACGTATTGGTTGTGCTGAGCGGTATGAGCAACATGGAGCAGATAGTGGACAACGTCAACACATTCTCTGCAGAGCAGCCAGGTCTGACAGCTGAGGACAAGGCGCTGCTTGACAAAGCCTGTGGGATGTTCCGCGCCTATATCCATATCCCTTGCACTGCCTGCCGATATTGCACGGCTGAATGTCCGCAACAGATTAATATACCAGAGTTCATCAGCGTATATAACAAGTTCAAAGTCAACGGCACCTGGGGTATCAAGAATGACCTTGCGAGCATTGTCACCGAAGGAAAGCCTGCCGATTGCATCCAGTGCGGCTCTTGCATGGGACACTGCCCACAGTCTATCCAGATACCTGACCTGATGGGAAAGATCACTGAGATGGAGGCGTCATTATAAAAATGGAAGAAATGAAAATAGTTATTGCTCTCGATTCGTTCAAAGGCTGTATTGACAATACTTTATCCAGTATGGCAGTACACTTTTCTGTTATGCAGGAAGTCCCTATGAGTAATATTGAGATCATTAATCTTTCCGATGGTGGTGAAGGAATGACTGAGATCATCACCCTTACGGAATGTGGTAAGTCCGTATGGGCACATGTGCATGATGCGCGCATGAAGAAACGAACTGCCATATACGGTTTGATCAATAAGGACCCACTGAACCGTATCGTAACATGCGACAAGACCACTGCCGTCATCGATATGGCAACAACCTGCGGACTTGGACTGATTCCTAAAACAAAGAAAAATCCAGAGACTACGACTACCTACGGATTTGGAGAGGTGATACTGGATGCCCTGAACCGGGGATGTAAGACACTGGTGCTGGGTATTGGCGGCTCTTCTACCAATGATGCCGGTATGGGTATGCTGCAGGCTCTGGGCGCCAGGATTGTGTTTGACGAGACTGTAGCCCCTGACACGATTGCTACCGGCGGGAACCTCTCACATATCCGGCAGATTGATGTGACGCCGCTAAGGTATTTGTTCAAAGATATATCTATCCTGGTGGCTGCTGACGTAAAGAATCCCCTGTTTGGACCAGAGGGTGCAGCATTCGTCTATGCACCACAGAAGGGGGCAAATGCTGAAGCTGTGGAGAGATTAGATGCAGGATTAAGGCATATCTTCAGTTTGTCAGGAGAGACGCAATCCCTTCCTGGTGATGGAGCTGCGGGTGGTCTGGGCTTTGCCCTTCGAACATTCCTGAAAGCAGAACTGCGCCCAGGCATTGAGATTATGCTTGACCTGATGAACTTTGACGAAAAGATTGCTGATGCTGACCTTATCATTACGGGTGAGGGCAAGTGTGACGCAACGACATTGAATGGCAAAGTTCCTATCGGAGTCCTAGAGCATGCCAAGAAGAGAAATATCCCTGTCCACCTCATAGCCGGCATCGTAGAAGATGCTGACTTGCTGTTAGAAAAAGGTTTTGCTGGCGTACACTGTATCAACGAGGGCGTTGACGCACCTTTGAGCGAAATGATGCAGCCCAAGTTCGCCTTTAAACAGATACAAAAAACGGTATCACGCCTGTTCAGAAGTCTGAAAAGCTAAACGCTCATCTCCATTCCAACAATGGATGATGCCGCAATAGGCAAAACCATGCTTCTGGAGCAGATGCTGCATCACATGATTGTCTCGATGCGTATCAATGCGCACCGTATCATATCTCTGATGCGCAAAGGCAAGCACTTGTCCGAATATTCCTTTTTGCGTTCCATCACTTGCAATACGATGGATGGTGGCGTATGGCTTATCATTGAGCCATGCGCCATTATATATTACATTGTAGGTAGGATCTTCACCGCCACGCAGCACGAAAGTAGCTACTATCTGCCTATTGGCGATACAGACATAGCTGTCACCACTCTCAATGTCGCGCTGAAGTAATTCCTCACTTGGATAGCTCTCTGCCCATTGGTTGGGGTTGCCCGTCTGCGCCATGAACATACGAGCGGCGGCAAATATTCTTTGTAACTGTGGGATATCAGAAAGTGCTGTCTTACGAATAATCATATCTTTGATGACCTCCAACAACTCTCCCTCCTGGCGAATACTCCAGAACGGAATATTCTTCTCACTACAGAAAGGTTCCATACGCCAGGCTGATTCAAATCCACTGGCAACGAAATGCATCGGAACAAAGAGCCCGACTGAAAAGCGTTCGATAAACTGACGTCCACCAAGGGTATAGCCATTGCCAATTCGACCATCAACAGGAAAGAAGACTACATCAAAATCAGGATCCCCATCCGTACGACGCAAGACAGTATGCTCATTAAGCAGGCGTTTCACATCCTTCAGTTCTCCGAGATATTGCTTCTCTTCAGCTACTGGGTTGATCTCTCCGAACTCATCAGAGATTATTGTCTGCGATGGATTTGGCTCCGAAAGGAATCTGGCGTACCAGTTGCAGAGGTCACCGGAATGAAAGAAACGGATTCCTTCGGTCTCAACTATCCAGCTCACACCACTATCGGTGCTACCTGTTGCAATGACAGAAATATAATCATCCCTCCACGTTCCACCTTTTGCTAACCATACATCTGCCTCTTCCTTCTTGGCTCTGCCTCGCTTTAGAATATCTTTGGAGAGAATATACTGAATGAACCTTTCTCTACAACAGATACCGCTGCGAATGGAACTATCAGATGCAATATTTTTCCAGTCGAATATTCTTTTATTGAAATGATCCTCGTGAAAATGACTGGAGAATACATAGATACGTTTATCTGTAGATGCTAATAATTTCTCCAAAGAATGAGAAGGATCCATCCAATAATCAAATATCAAGATGCAATGCTGCATCTCAACAGCAAAACCACTATGGAAAATGTAGGTAATCTTCATATAAAACAAAAAAAGCACCAGACTATAGCTGTCCAGTGCTCTGTAATGTGGCGGCTTTCTACTCTCCCGCTTTCGCAGTACCATCGACGTTACAAGGTTTAACTTCTCTGTTCGGAATGGTAAGAGGTGGAGCCCTTGTGCTATAAC
>JAZLJN010000096.1:0-72117 GCA_045617885.1 Bacteroidales bacterium
CGTCTCGATGGGCATTTTTCGGGTCGTGCTTCTGCACCCCGAGGATTATGTTCCTCACTTCTCAAAATTCGTTCAGGCAAGCCTTACCGAGCCTGAAATTATTGAAACGTCCTGAAGGGCAGAAACGGCTCTCTAAGCCGAGTTAGTACTAAGGTTGATTACCTGCCAGTCTCGCCTGTTTTGGAGCTCCTGTGCGAGAAATCTGACGAAGCTGGCAGGTGTTAAGGGTTGCCATCCGATTCTGCCTGTGATGCCCTTCTTGCTTCCGGCAGAGTAGTCAAGTCTGCTGGATAGAGCGTGACGGGTTCACTGTCCGTATGGATGGCTCTGAACCTTGGATTGACAAGATCCTTGGTTCTGCCTACCGTCTGGGTCAAGGAGCAGAGGGGGAATGCCATGCGCATTCAAGCAGTCTATCCTGTGCTCTTGTTACCCCTCTCGACGTCAGTCTTCTGATCCGGAATCAGAAGGCTGAACTTCGGGAAGAGACGGTGTCTTCAAGGGTCCCATGCCATCAGCAGATTCCTGAGACTTCGAGGAGTCCCGTTCGGATGCTGACGGCTCTGGGACCTGGTCAGTAATGTCCGTCTGGCTGTTGTCCCCTGACGGTGGTTCAGTTGTGACAGACACCGAAGTATCTGTCTCGTCTGAACTCTGATCAGTTGGAACGTCATCTGGCCGTTCATACAACGGGTTGCGGATCATGTCGGTTCCATGGAGCCAGCCAGACAGGGTCACGAAGGAATGGACAGAAGTCCTGTTATCCTTGGTGGTCACAATCAGACCGACCTTGTTGAAAGCCTTGATATAGTCAGAGACGGTCTTGCGGTTCCATCCAAGATGGGCAGCAAGATTAACCTCCGAGATCTCAACCTTGCCCTTAGAGACAGGAATACTGATGCCACGCTTAGTGGATTGAGAATCCGTCTCGCTGGCCAGATATACCAAGGCTGCAAGAAGCTTCATGCGACGTTCACAGTACTTGGGTTCACACAGGAACTCAAGTTGCACTCTGTCAAAAGCCAGACAGAAAACGTCTTTAGAAGAATAGGTACTCATGTTCGAAATACATTCTTAAAAGTGTTAGACAATTGTTGTCCATGGACAACGTGATAAAACTCTATCGGTGAAAGCCGCGGTCATAGGTCGGGGCATCTGACTCGGCAATCTTGATCAGTTCATCGTGAAGCTGATGCTCCTGCACTTTGTCAAGCAGGGCAATGGCTCGGACATCGATCTCCAGAGCGCCAGCTCGTCTTCCATGGACGATGGCTTCATGGTTATGATCCACGGCATCGTCACAGCCACAGGCAGCGAGATAGCCATTGACAGACTGACGCATGGAGAAGTAACCGATACCGGACTTCGCCCAGTTCACTGCGAGATCAACGGCACGGTCTCGCATCTTGTCAAGCTGATCGGTGGTCAGCAGTTTTGAATGGTAGTTGTTCATAAACATAATTGATTTGAATCGTGAAATCGTACTTGACGACTCGGGTTGATTGTTAACAATCCAATAATCTGGTGCAAGAAGAGGACTCGCATGAGTCACTTCTTCTTTGCACAGATTATGGCTGATCGAAGGAAGGGAGGAAAGAGAGATTACTTCTCAAAGCGTCCCTTGTTTCGATCGATGAAGGCACGGATCACGCTCATGGGGTACTTGACCTTGCTGCCAATCTTGACGCATGGCAGGTAGCCCTCCTTGTTCCAACGCCAGAGCGTGGTGACGTTGACACCAAGCTTTTCGGCGGTTTCCTCACGGGTGAGGTAATCCTCAATCTCGTCATCCACCTCATTGAAGGAGACGTTGTGCACTTCGGCAGCATTCTCGCGGATGGCCTTGTCTGCTGCCTCTTTGACAATGGCCTTGAATTGCTCTGCTGTGATCATCACAAACTGAGCGGTCTGGGGAATGAAATCTTCCATTTTTTCAAAATTTAAGTTATTCATTTTATATTATATAGATGAAAAAGGCTGGGCTCCCAGAGAGAAAGTTCTGCGTTTTTCGCTGCAAATTTAAGGATATGTTACAACATGGTAAAACATCGGTATCGGTATTATCCAATGACCGATAGAGACCGATTCCACCGATTTTGAATGGATTGAATTGTAATGCACGGCTGTCAAAAATAAGTAATTTGCACATGCAGAAAGTGGTCTGGACAACAAAAAAACTCCGGCAGACGGGAATCTGTCGGAGTTGATAGGGTAGAGGATAAAAAGGAATAGATTACAGAGCTGACCGAAGACGCAAGAAAAGACAAATTTTGCCGAATAGAAAGGTTGGAATGATAAATTTTGTCGAATAAGAAGCCGAAAATGATAAATTTTGTCGAATTAGGCATAAAAAGAACTCCGGCAGAAGGAGAACTGTCGGAGTCAGATCTGTCTTGAGAATTAGTGAAGGCTGGAATAATATTCTTCCATCATCTTCTGCGCGGTTGCTAACTGATTCTCTGAACAGGTTGGATGAGCAAGATAGTCATTGATATTGCTCTCTTTGCCAATTTTTGGAAATTCCTGATAAATGGCCCAGAACGATGGTCGGTGAAGCCATCCTGCTTCAATGGCAACATATAGATAGAAGGCAGAACGACGTCCTTCTTTTTCATCCATGAAATAGTGCAGGGTCTGGAGTTGTTTCTCGGCCTTGTCAGGATTGATAAAGCAGTTACGAATATCCTTACGAATCTCACTCGGTAGTTTTTTCTCCTCTTCAAACAGGTTTTGAATTGACTCAAAGAATGTTTCTTCTGCTGCCTCTGCTGGTTGCTCTTTGAGACATTCCTCAACCTTCATCATAGCTTTTGTTCCATGAAAGAAGAGCTTTTTAAAGAGGTCAGATAAGTCCGTATTTTTTTGCGCCAATATCTCGAATGGAACATCACTGTGACGACTTAAATACAATAGATCTTCTGCAATTTCATTCAGGTCAATCTTACTGTCAATTATTTCTTCTCCGTTTTTCTGGGCTTCAACGCCCTCTGCGATAATCTTGAGACCGTAACTGATGTTCTTATCCATCAAGGTCTTGCTTGATTCGGTTGTTCTTGCCATGTTGTATTATAATGAAAGTGTTCAAAAACTAATGCAAAGATAGCGAATTAATCTGTGAAGTACAAACTTTTTTGCCACAATTTTGGAGGTTTTACATTTTTTATTATTTGAGTATGGTCTTATACCAATAATCGTACTATAACTGCATTATTCTCATTGGTTTGATACATTCCAATTCTAATTGCATTTGTCCACCAATGAATTTCCTGAAAACATACCATAAACTGCAAATAATCTTGTGTTTTTGCTCGATAGAGTTTGAGAAAATCAGCCAAAATGAACATTTTTTGATCGTTTTGGCTGATTTTCTTGGAGGTTTTCAATATTGTTTTTATATTTGCAGCGTGCTCTTTAAGAGTGCACCCACATTATTTATATATATTACGCGTATGGCATACAGCAATATTATTGGTCGAGAGCCAGAGATTGAAACATTGGAAAAAGCCTACAAGTCACGCAAGTCGGAGTTCGTGGCCATCTATGGACGTCGTCGTGTTGGAAAATCATATCTTGTCAGTGAGGTCTTTCGTGGAAAGATCTGCTTTAAGGCTGTCGGCACCTTCATCAAACTCAAAGAAAAAGAGGAACAGGCAAAGAGTGTTGCCTCATACAGACAGTTGCAGCTTGATCACTTCTTCGATGCGCTGATAGATGCAGGACTTCCAAGTGATGTCAAGCAGCCGACTTCCTGGCGAGAGGCCTTCAATCTGCTCCGCCAGGTGCTAAAAGGGTTGAAGAGTCGCCGGAAGGTGGTGTTTCTCGATGAATTGCCATGGTTAGCTGGTCCCCAGTCATCCGAGTTGATATCGGAATTAGGCTATTTCTGGAACTCCTGGGCAGATCAGGAGCGTAATATCGTCCTCATAGTGTGTGGATCGGCTACGAGCTGGATGCTTGACAACGTGATAAGTGACTACGGCGGACTTCATGGCAGACTGACTCATCAGATCCGTTTGAAGCCTTTCACGCTGGGAGAGTGCGCCAAGTACTATAAGAAGAACGGATTCCACCTGTCGCAATACGAGATGGCTGTCGGCTATATGGCATTGGGAGGCGTTCCATATTATATGGACAAGCTTGACAGCAGTAAGACAATGACGGCAAATCTTGAAGACATCTTCTTCAAAGATGAACGCATCGATCAGGAATTCCGCGAGGTATATACAGGTCTGTATGCCACATACGAGCGCTATATCGACATCGTGAAGGTACTAGGTTCACAATTCTATGGGTTGACGCGAAAAGAACTGCTTGATGCTACAGGCCTTGAGGGTGGAGGAACATTCAGTAAGATCATGGAGAATCTACAGGAATGTGGCATAGTCCGCCAGTACCCGCGTTATGGCAAGGAGCGCGTGGAGAAGGTCTATCAACTTAAGGATTTCTTCTCATTGTTCTATCTGCATTTTATCCAGAACAGAAAGGCAGATGCTGGCAGTTGGTCTTCAATTCAGCATTCAAGCCCATTCTATTCGTGGGCGGGTATCACCTTTGAATTATTGGTACTCGAACATCAGGCACAGCTGAAGGATGCACTAAATATTGCTACCATCAGTCGTGACTATTGCTGGAAGGGAACCGCCCCCGATGGGACTGGGGCTCAGATTGACCTCGTTCTGGAATGGGATGGCGAACGTACCGACTATCTTTGCGAGATCAAGTTTACAGAGAACCGCTTTGTCGTGGATAAAGGATATAAGATGGATCTGCTGAACAAGATCGATGCCTTTATGTCCTGTCGCCAGCATGACAAGACCCATTCTATCCAGCTTGTGATGATCACCACTCAGGGTGTTGCACGTGGAGAACATACATCGTGTATCAACCAATACGTCGAGCTGGAGCAGCTATTCAAGTAGCAAGACTTTGATGGAATCTTCCATTTGTTACAATTGCGGATGGAACAAAGATTTCTATTATTGCCATCTTTACCCAGCAAATTGTAAAAGACCGCAATTTTTTTCAAGCGATTTCAGCACATTCCAATTTCGATTGCATTTGAGCGCCCAAAAGACGCCCAAAAATATAAAAGAGGTGCTATAGATGACAATAATGCCCCTTGATAATTAAGCAAATAGATGATTTTGAATTCGATCCCTGGTACAGCAACATAAGTTGCAATCGAATTAAATCGGTTGCAGCTTTTTGCAATTTTTAGGGTGCATATAATCAGCACTTAAGTCTATAGTATTCCTCTAAATTGCTATTTGTGCTTGCATCCGAAATTGCGGTATTGTGACAGAAATGTGATAGACAGTTATAGTTGCCTAAATTAATTAATAAACTTTGCTCACTAATCTAAAATCGTCTGATTGAAAAACTACTATACAGATAAGAAAAATGATATATAAAGAATAGTAAAGAAAATTATAAATTCATACCTTTGCCCACACCAAACCGAAGTGACGGTGGTGATGATATACATTATTAATTATAAATGGTATTGGTATGGGCAAATGGATTTGTAAGGTGTGTGGTTATACACATCAAGGAAACGAGGCACCAGATGTGTGTCCTCAATGTGGTGCATCAAGCTCCCAGTTTTATCAGGAAAAGCTGAATAGTGGATGTGGATACCATATCTTGTTCATTATTGTGATGACTGTGGTAATTGTCTTCAGCCTCTTCGCATGCAGTTCGTCTTTGACTGTTGATAATTCAGCGGTCAAGAATGTTGATTTAAATCGTTATGTGGGAGAGTGGTATGAAGTTGCTCGTTACGATCACATGTTCGAACGAGACATGATGCAGTGTACAGCTACTTATACATTGCAAAAGGATGGTACCATCAAAGTGGTTAATCGGGGATTGAAGAATGGCAAATGGAAAACTTCAGAGGGAAAAGCCAAAGTGACCGATGACACTGGAGTGTTGCGAGTCTCATTCTTCGGTCCTTTTTATTCTGATTATCGTATCATGATGCTAGCTCCTGATTATTCCTATGCCTTGGTGGGAGGTGATGCCGATGACTACTTATGGATTCTGTCGCGTACGCCTCAACTGCAACAGGAAACGCTTGACCAGATCATCTATGAAGCTCATCGAAGAGGCTATAATACCACCAATCTCATTTGGGTGCAGCGTACTGTGTCCTCTGATTGAGAGAAAGTGTAGCCCCGAAGAGTTATAGTCGGCTTGCAAAAAGTTAGGATTTCTAAAAAACTGCCATAAACATTCGAATTGCTTTGATATTATTTGGATAAATCACAGAAAACGGTTATCTTTGCACCTTGAACCAACCTTTTTTATCGCTTTCTGATTATAGCCATATAAATTATAGTAATACGTAATGTTTAAGGAACGACTGATTAGCGGCCTTATAGGCAGCATGTTCATAATCGTATTTCAGCCTTTTAGTCTAATGTCGTTTGGCAGTTATCGCTGGGTACTTTCATTGGGTTTATGCTTATGTATCATAGCGTCAATACTCCTCGTTGAATGTATGCTGACATGGGTATTCAACATGCCTCATGATCCGAGCCGTGGCATGTCTTATCTGATGAGGCGTAACATCTTGTTTCAGGTGCTTAATATCCTTGGCATGACAGTAAGCACCGCCATTTACATTGACCGATTCTGCTGCATGGAGGGTGTCGATAATCATCTGTCATGGGCTAATCTGTTTTACGCGTTTCTGATTTTCTTGGGGTGCTCTATGGTGATTGGTCTCTATTGGCGAAACGTCTATATGAAACGTGATTATCATCGTCAGCTTGAGGATGCGCAATACCTCAACGGTATCCTTCAGGAACGTCAGCGTATTCTTGAACAATCGCAGCCCAAGAGTACTCAACCAGCAACAGAACCGACTATCCCCGTAGAGCCAGCATCTAATAATGATACTCTGCTGACGCTATCCGGTAGTACAAAAGAGAGTCTCACGCTCTTGACGCAGGACTTTATCTATGCCGAAGCAAAAGGCAACTATGTAAATGTCCATTATCTGAAGGAGGGGGAGGCAAAAGACATCATGTTAAGGTGCAGCATCTCACAGATAGAGGAGACGTTGAGTATTGATCCGACTATTCTTCGCTGCCATCGTGCATTTGTTGTTAATCTGAAACGAGTCAGCAAACTAGAGAATCATAGCAGCTCGTTGCAGCTCTTCTTCAAGGAGGCACAGGCATTCGTTCCAGTATCCAAAACCTATGTGCAGACTATCAAGCAGCGGATTGTAGAACCTAACAGATAATGCGATATTTCTTCACATTTTCTGTCATTTCATCACAGATTTAGTCCATTCATCACAGATTTATGCCGTCTATCCCACTTTTTTTGGCGATAGACGGCTTTTTGTATATCTTTGCATCGAAAAAAATAATAGTCCTTGCAACTATCCGACATTTTGTCTCGTCAAATGTCCAAAGACCTAAACCCAATATTGTCCGAAAGTACAAATCGAACAACTTGCATTATCAACCTAAACATTATATATAAATGCGACAATCTTTTATTACCTCAGCCTTATCTATGTTCAGCGTGTCTGCGCTGGCTGCATCTATGCCCGATGTGACGGGTACCATCGTTGATAACAACGGCAATCCACTGGAGTTCGTAAATGTAGTCTTGCTTAACTCTGCCGACTCTACCTTCGTGCAAGGTACTACCAGTGGACATGATGGTAAATTCACCATCGTAACTCCAGAGACCGGAGGCATTCTCAAAATATCCTGCATTGGTTATGAGACCCTCTATTATAACCTCCACCAGCTCCCCCTTGGGGGAAGAGACCAGGGAGGGGGCATCGTCCTTCGCGAAGACAACAAAATGCTCAGTGAAGTGACCGTCAAAGGCCAACTGCCCAAGACCAAGCTCACTGGAAATTCAATGATCACTTCTATCCAAGGCACCGTGCTTGAGAAATCTGGAACAGCCAAGGAGATGCTTGCCAAAGTGCCAGGAATGACACAGCGAGGCGATGATTTGGAGGTTTTGGGCAAAGGTACTCCCGTGTTCTATATCAATGGCCGTAAGGTTACTGATAAGGATGAACTGAAACGCCTTCGTTCAGAAGAAATCAAGGATGTGGAGGTCATCACCAATCCAGGAGCTCAGTATGATGCCACGGTATCAGCGGTAGTTCGCATCAAGACCATTCGTCGCCAAGGTAGTGGTTTCGGTTATGATCTGAACCTCAATGACAACAGTGACCTCGTCTATGGTTACAATGACCCAAGTGGCAGTCTCAACCTCCGCTATCGCCACAAGAATGTCGATTTCTTTGGCATGGTAAACTATTGGAAGTGGGATGGTGTGCAGGATTCGTACCCCGAGCAGACCAGTTATCTGAACGCCACAAAGACCATTGAGCAGAATATGCATATGCGTCATGACCAGCAGTCGCAGGGCATCAACTCAAACCTCGGTTTCAACTTGCAGCTGACAGACAATCATTCCATAGGTATGCGCATAGAACGTCATGACCTCATCAAGAGAGATATTCCTGCCTCAATAGAAACCGATATGCGCCAATGGAACCTGGGTGAAGAGGATAATGTACTCCACGAGGAGAGCCACAGTACGCAGCACGGTACACAGCATCAGCCCTACAGTTGGGAGGGCAATGCTTATTACAATGGTCGCGTGGGTAAGCTCGGTATTGACTTCAACTTTGACTTCCTGACCAATAAGATCCATGAAGACAATGACATCGAGGAGACCATCAATGGTGTGCAGAACCAAATGCACAGCGATACGCATAACAAGAGCCGCCTCATTGCCGACAAACTGGTATTGAGCTATCCCATCTGGCGTGGTCAGTTGCAGGCAGGTACGGAGATGACCTTCGTGGATCGTATTTCGCAGTATCAGATCAGTCATTCGTCCTTACCAGCCACTCATTCGGAGGTCAAGGAGACGAACATTGCTACGTTCGTTGAATATGCATGTGCAATACCCAAAGTAGGCAACATATCAGCTGGGCTGCGCTATGAGCATGTAGGCTTTGACTATAACCCCCTCCCGCTTCCTCAAGGGGGGAGTGATCTTACCACATCATCCACCCTTGGGGGTGAAGGAGGGGGGATTCGCCGCTATTCTGACGACCTCTTTCCATCTGTGTCATGGTCAAATCAGTGGGGTAGCTGGCAGGCTTCACTCAGCTATAGTTACAAGACACAGCGACCAGATTTCCAAATGCTCGACGAGTCAGTAATCTACATCAACTCCTATTCCTTGCAGCAAGGTAATCCTACGTTGAAGAATGAGAAGTCACAGCAGCTGGGTCTCAACCTTCACTGGAAGTATTTGAACCTCTACGCTTCATATAATCGAGTGGATGATGGCATCAACAACTGGTCATATATTTACAATGATCTGCAGGCAGATGACAATAAGTTGGACAATGAAGGTTTGATTCTTATCAAGACAATCAACCTGCCTACACCAATCCGCATCGCCTCCGCCTACCTCACTGCCAATCCTACCTTTGGTTGTTACTCGCCTAACTGGACGGTAGGTTTTCAGCAGTACAATGTACGTAATACTTTGGCCGATCCGCGAGAGGAGACGGGTAAACGCGACGTCCTCTATCATCGCCCCATGTTTATCATGGACATCAACAATGCATTCCGCTTTAAGCATTCTTGGCAGTTGGAGGCCAATCTCAACGGCTTCACCCGTGGCGACTTCATGAACATGCGTCTCCTGAACGATACCTGGAACCTCTGCTTCGTCATCCAGAAATGCTGGCTCAAAAACGATGCCCTCTGTCTGCGTGCCTCGCTTCAGGATGCTTTGCAGCGCACCTCACAGAAGGTTGAGATGGACTGCGGATACTACCTGCTCCATCAGCACTGCATCAACAACCGCCAGCGTCTTGACATCTCACTCCGCTACACCTTCAATGCCCAGCAGAGTAAGTACAAGGGCACGGGTGCAGGTAAGGAGGCCGCTGGAAGAATGCAACACGCGGAATAAAGAACTATACCGCGCCTAGATGACGGAGCATCGCAGATACAAAACCTAATTTAAAAAACTATACGAAAAATGAAAATCTTTTTCCATCTGGCCATGATGCTGATTGCGTGGCTACTCATTTCTTCTATTACATCTTGCAGTAAGACGGAAGATCTGCTGCAGAACCTCGACAAACTGGAGTACGTATCCTATCTGCAAAATAAGAGCGGTCAGGATGTGACAGTCTGCTTCTTCTCGCCTTCATGGGATGCAACTGAACACACATACTTTGTAACAAAGGATTCAGAGGTGGAAATACCGGACACCGAAAGATGGCATCTCTGCCAGCGAACGAGTGAGTCTGATTCCGTAGTATTCAGTTTTGCCAATGGAACGCGTACAGTACACCGCTACATCAACCCTAACTATGGGAAAAGCGACGATACATTCATCTATGAACCAAACGAAAACAATATTTTCCGCATTGGCATCTCAGTTCCCGATGACCAGGAGTCATGGGTATTGAGCAAAATACAACCGAAGAAGTATCGTTATGATTATATCATACAATAAAGTCCATAAAAATGAAACATTCAGTCTTTTTATCACTGATGGCTCTCATAGCAGGCAGTTTTTTTTCTGGCTGCAATCAGAAGCCAGATAGCATAGCGGCTCTGCCATCACATTTCGTCAAACTCAATGACAGCATCCAGGTGCACTTCAAGCAGTGGGGCAACGGACCTCGCACCGTCATGTTCGTTCACGGGTTCGGATGTGATATGAACGCATGGGAGGCACAGTTCGATGCTTTCCGTGACGACAAGGATATGCGACTCCTTTTCATTGATCTGCCTGGATATGGCCAGAGCGATAAGCCGCATGTCGATTATACATTAAGTTTCTTCAGCAAGGCTGTGGCTTCGGTGCTAGAAGAGGTAAAGTGTGACTTTTCATTCCTTGTTGGTCACAGTTTGGGAACCCCTGTCTGCCGACAGACTATTTTTGAACATCCTTCTGCCGTAGCCGGCCTAATGGATATAGATGGCGTTTATTGCCTTTATCCAAAGCTTTCGGACAATCCTACGGATGAAGAACTGGCTGCCGCCAAGGCTTATGAAGAGGCAGTCCTGGGTTTTGCTGCTTCGTTCGATGGCGATGCGTGTAAGGAAAATATCATAGGATTCGTCCAGTCGTTAGCCGGTCCTCATACTCCTGCTTCAATCACCGATTATGCTATGAACTGCATGCCCGAGACTCCGGAATACGTAGCATCGAGCACTATGCACAACCTCATTGATCGCCAGTGGTGGAATGGTTTCCCTATCCCATTTTCTGTAGAAGTCATCTGTACACAGAACAGCGGTCTGGAACCAGACAACCAAGAACAGATGCAGGCACTCTATACCGAAATGGAATATACCGAGCTTGAGACTTGCGGACACTTTATCCAGATGGAACAGCCTCAGTTGATTAATGACTGCCTGAAGCGCCTGATCCGCACCGCTATCAATAACAATTTGGAGTGTTATGAGTTCGGCATTAAAGAACTGGAACAGAACTACGCCGGCTTTGAGTTTAAGGTGACCGACGAGAATCGCGCTGACGATAATATTGACGAATGGGTACTCTGGGTGGCTGAAGATTTGAAGAAATAATCACATTAGAAAAATGAGAAAGACTATCGTTTTACTTGCCATCATCGCAAGTATCTTTACTACAAGTTGTATTGCCACACACTCATCCGTACAAATCAACAAGGTTGAGGTCGGTATGAGCAAAGCGGATATCAAGAACCTCTTAGGTTCTCCGGAATTCAAGAACGGAGATACCGTAGGAGAGCAATGGGGATATCACAAAATGATCGGTGAGATTGCTGGTCCTGAGCCAGTTCTTTTCCTTGTCACCTTCGACAAAGAGGGAAAAGTCATCGCGTATGATACGGTGAAAGAGCATCATCATTGTTTATAACATGACAACAAAACATACTCTTACCATCCTATTCGAAGACCCTTTCTGGATCGGTCTTTTTGAGAAGACCGAGGTTCACCAGATGCAAGTGTGCAAGGTGACTTTCGGTGCAGAACCCACAGATCAGGAGGTCTTGGAGTTTGTAAACAAGAACTGGAAGCAGCTGAAGTATAGCCAACCCTTCGAAACTGAGAAGAAGCTAAGGCCCAGGAACCCCAAACGGCAATTGAGGGAAGCAAGGAAACAAACTCAGCATGCTGGTATTGGCACCAAATCGCAACAGGCACTGAAACTTCAGCAAGAAGAGAACAAACAGGTACGAAAGATCCTTTCTAAAGAGCAGCGAGAGGCGGAGAAAGAGCGGAAATTTGAGCTCCGGCAGGCCAAAAGGAAAGAGAAACATCGAGGACACTAAAATTTGGGATAAATATAACATTAAAGAATAATGGAAAATAGGTTTTGTCAAAGTTGCGGAATGCCGCTTACACAAGAAGTACTTGGCACAAACGCTGATGGCAGCAAGAATGAAGACTATTGCCTTTATTGCTACAAAGACGGTCGTTTCCTTCAAGAATGCACAATGGACGGGATGATAGAGCATTGCAGCCAGTTTGTGGATGAGATTAACAAGCACCTTCCTTCTCCTATGACCAGAGAAGAATACATCGGCCAGATGAAAACTTACTTCCCCCGTCTTAAACGCTGGCTGGAGAGCCTACGTCTCAACGAAAAGGATGAGCAGCTCATACTCTCGATGGTAGATGTTTTACCGATAGCCTACATTTCATCGGTAGATGACGAAGGATACCCATGGACAAAAGCCATGCTTGCTACGCGTGTGAGAGAAGGTCTGAAGGTGTTCTATTTTTCCACCAACACTTTCTCTGTACGGGTCGCGCAATACAAAGCCAATCCTAAGGCAAGTATTTATTTCTGTGATGAAAAGAATTTCCTGGGTGTGTCACTTCGCGGAACGATAGAGGTTTTGACCGACCCAGCATCAAAGGAGATGATATGGAGGGATGGCGACACCGAGTATTATCCGAGGGGAGTAACTGATCCGAACTATTGTGTTCTCCGATTCACTGCCACAGACGGGCGTTTCTACAGTGATTTCTGTCCGCGTAGTTTTATTCTGTAGCACAATCCATTAAACTATGAAAGAAATACTTTACATTCTGCTTGATCAATATGCAGATCATGAGATACCATTCCTTGCACAGGGAATAACTACAGATGAAGTCGGTCCTCGCAAAGAGCTCAAATATGTCAATAAGATAGTAGCAGCAACCCTGGAACCTGTTCAATCGATCGGAGGCTTCCGTATGCTGCCAGATTATTCTTTTGACACCATGCCCAAAGATTATGCTGCCTTGGTGCTCATCGGTGGCTATGGCTGGCAATCGAAGGACGCAGATAAGCTCGTCCCCATTGTGAAAGAAGCTGTCACACAAGGTCGCCTCGTCGGAGCTATCTGTAATGCAGCTTCATGGATGGCTAAGCATGGTTTCCTAAATGAAGTCAAACATACGGGTAATGGCTTACATCAACTACAGCAATGGGCTGGCGAGAACTATACTAATGCTGCTGGCTATGTAAACGATCAAGCTATCCGTGATGGGAACATCGTGACAGCCAATGGGACAGGCCAACTGGACTTCGCCTGCTTGATGCTGAAAGCATTAGATAATGATTCGCCCGAAATGATCGACCGCTTTCAGATGTTCTATCAGCTCGGCATGGTGGAGTTGTTCAAGCAATGGAACTGTGTCCAAAGCCACAGCTAAGTATCTAAAAAGTAAATGGCTGTTATGCAGATAAATAGTAAATGAAAAATATGAAACACGAAACAATTACATTGCAAGATCAGCAGATCATCGGCATGAGCCGTGAGATTGCATTCAAGAAAGGACAGGAAGAATGTCCGAAGTTCTGGGGCGAATATGTAGAGAAGATCGTTAAGCCTGTCTATATGGAAGGTAAGGCTCCTGATGAGTTCCAGCAGTCCGCTATTGATAATAATGTGGGAGAGTTTGCACTATGCACCTGCCAGTTGCTTAATCATGACTGCATGACCTGCGCCAATGAGAACTTTGCAGCTTGCAGCTCCAAGACATTCACTTACGTCATCGGAGGAGCATACAAAGGTGGTAACGTGCCAGAGGGTATGAACCTCTATCCAATCCCAAGCGGACAATGGCTGAAGATTCACTTCGAGGGCGGTATGGCAGCCTTTCAGGATCAATACGCTTACTTCCACGAGGTATGGCTCCGTCAGCATCCCGAGTTTAGGATTGCCCGTAATAGCTGTATGATGGAGTGGTATGCAGGCACAGATGTCAAGTCTCCAGACTATCAGTGTGGCGTGATGTTCCCGTTGGAATGTTAAACTCGTGTTAAATCCTGGAATTCTCTTGACTCGTCCCTTAGGTTATGGCTTAACTTTGCGGCCGAATTCGAAACATTAGCGCTAAGAAATGAGTAAAACAAAATTAAAAATCAAAGAGTTCTCATTGCTCTGCCAAGTGACAGTCAAGACCCTGCGGCATTACGAGAAAATCGGATTGCTCAGGCCTGCCGAGGTAGATGAATGGACAGGGTACCGCTATTACAGCGTCAGTCAGATGCAGACGCTGAACAGCATCCGTAAGTTGAAGGATATCGGATTCTCGCTCGACGAGATACTTGACCTGAAACTCGGCCAGACCAGTCCCTCACATCTGCTCGAAGGCGAAGGTTTCTACACTCCCTCCATCGAGTTGTTGCAGCAGAAGATTGACCTTTGTCAGCAGGAACTGATGCGGTTGCAGAAGCGTCAGGAAATGCTGATGAGCATGATGAACTCACAAAACGAACTAACTGACATGGAAAAATTCAGTATTCAGGCTTTGCCCGAAATCATCGTGGCAAGTCATCGTGAAGTCATCGCCGACTATGCGGCTCTCGGAGCACTCTGCTGCGAGAAGATCGGTCCCGAGATGCAGCGCCTCGGATGCAAGTGTTCGCCTACGGGCTATTGCTTCACCATCGAACACAACAAGGAGTATAAGCCCACAGATGTCGATATAGAGTATTGTGAGCAAGTAGAGGAGATGGGCAAGGATTCCGCCATCATCAAGTTCAAGAAACTCCCGGCCATACCCAAGGCACTTTGCATGAAGCACGTCGGTCCCTACGAGCGTTTCTATGAGTCATACACCGAGGCTTTCCGTTACCTGGAGGAACACGGCATGAAGATCTGTGGCCAGCCTCGCACCTGCTACATCGACGGTACGTGGAATCAGGAAGACCCTGAGAAATGGGTATCGCTCATCCAGATTCCTATCGAATAAACGACACATTAACCTATTTTAGAGCCAAAGCACATGACAGAGGTGACTAAAAGGACTAATTTGCGATATAATACAAGACAAAATACACCCACCGACAATTATTGTCGATGGGTGCATCAGTTTTTGAGTGGATGTATTTCCCCTTTCTTTCTCCTGGTTGCAATTGTTTGGCATATTGAAATATCAAATAAGAGGGTTTGAAATTCGAATAATAGAAAAAGTGGAGAAACAAGAAAAAAGATAGCGAAATCTTGGTAATACCAAAGGTTGTCGCTATCTTTGCTGCGTGAAATAAAGGCTTTTTGCGAGCGAATTTCGCTACCTTGGGACTGAAAATCCTAATATAGTAACTTTTTTATGTACGCTTACCGATCAGAAGATAAGTTGAGCAAAATTGTAGAGACCATACTTCCAGACTACGAAGTTATGGCCTTCGCCTGGATAATTGATCAGAGTGCATGGCACGTTGTTCTGCTCACAGAATGCCTTGAGGTTGGCGCTGTTGAACATCAGACCATCTTCGCTGCCACATACCATCCAGAGAAGCTTGTTCTGCTCCTTGGTTGTGTTGACATCTGGGATTAGTTCCGTTGGGCGCTTTGTATTTGGGGCAGAAGAGAAGCCACCCACGTAGGCAAACAGATCCATGTGACCCAGACCGAAGTTGAGTGACTGGCCGCCACCCATTGAGAGACCGGCAATGGCGCGATGCATTTTGTCAGTATAAACATTGTACTTATTCTCAATGAATGGAATCAGATCCTTGGTCAGATCGAATTCAAAGTTAGCAAAGGCAGGCGCACCGGCATACACATTACCCTCTGCACGGTCATTTTCCTGAGCACGACCGTTAGGCATAACTACAATCATTGGCTTCATCTTGCCATCAGCCAGCAAGTTGTCAAGAATCTCTTTGGGTGCACCGCCATTGAGCCACTCATATTCGTCACCACCGATGCCATGCAGCAGATAAAGCACAGGGTACTTCTGCGAAGCATCATAGCGAGGAGGCAGATAGACGTTGCATTTGCGTGTAGTGCCCACGGTAGTAGATTTGTACTCTACCAGCTCCACGGTTCCATGTTCGATGTTCTCTCTGTTCTGGTCGAAGCCGGCAGGAGCCTCTACGTATGGATCATAATTACATTTGGCTGCCTCAGGGAAACCCATACGACCAATTTGTGGTTCCTGTGCAACCAGTGCAGTGAATCCGCAGATCCAGGCTGCAATGAGAAGTGCTGTCTTTTTCATAATGAAAATAGTTGTTTATTGATAAAAGTTTGTGAAATAGTCGCCAAGGTTATTGGCAAGCAATCAAAGATCGTGAAATGGACGCCAAGGGTCACGGACAAGCAATTAAAGACCGTGAAATGGACGCCAAGGGTCTGGGACAAGGTTTCCGAGACCTTGGAATGGGCGCCAATGACCTTGGCATTCATTTCCGAGGGCTCGGAAGGCAGAATAATGTCAGGGGTGCTGATTCCGAGGCATCGGATGCCGATTATTGAAATCGGAGTCTGTCCTTGTGCTGTATGCACGTAGCATCAATATGTCCGTTCAGATAATCCGCAATGTACTGGGCGAGCACCTCGCTGTAGAGGAGTCCGGTATTGTGGACATTGTCACTGCGCAAGATAGTCTGCAGCTTCCATCCGATGGAGAGGCAGTAATCCGTAGTTGCCACGGTATATTTGCGGTTAGGATCAATAGGCACATACTTGCCTGTCTCTTTGTCCAGAATTTCAAGGCGATTGAGTACGTATTGGTTGCGGCGCTTGGACTTGATATAGATGCGGATACCGGAGAATGGGTTGATCTTCTCCTCCTTTTTCCGAAGGTCACGGATCAGGTAGCTGACCATGCGCTGTATCTGACGTCCGGAGATGGAGATGGTACAGAGGTGGTTGTCATAGGGGAGCAGTTCGATGATGGAACCTTGCGTGACGTCGCCGGCAGGGAGTCCCTTACGGATACTGCCAGGATTGATCCAGGCGAGGTCTGCCTTACCAATGATGCGCATGGCATCCGTCACGAGGTCACCGGCGTTGATCTTAGTAGGGTCATTATCCGGCTGACGCCAAAGGTTGAAGCGGCGCATCTCCACACTGCTTTTTGCCAGTAAGGATTCGGTTCCAGCCAGGTAATGCTCCTGCACGATGTCCACCATCTTTGCCGTTAGAGGGTCACGGAAAAGCAGGTCACGAGGGTCGAGCATCTCCGTGTAGATGAGTCCATCTGGGTCAATGACCAGCTTGCCGATGTGGGCGAACTGGGTACCTGTCTGTGCTATGATTACCGGCCGTCCGTCAAGGTTATTGACACGGAGTGATGGGACGTAGCTGTGAGTGTGTCCGTCAAGCACGGCATCAATGCCACGTGTGGCAGCAATAAGGCTGTGTGAGGTAATGCCTGACTCGTTGAGTTCGCCAAGGTGGGAGAGTACCACCACGTAATCAGCCCCTTCGCTGCGAGCCTGGTCAACGGCACGCTGCACGCGCTGATAGAGGTCCGTAGAGCAGAGATCATATTTAAGGTGCTTGCCGTCAGCATCGAGCAGAGTGGTTCGGTTGCTCTCCTCAACGGTTGGTGTGGTGACACCTACAAAGGCAACCCGGCGGCGGCCATACTGATGAATGACGTAAGGGGCAAAGACCAGCGTATCCTGCTGCGCATCGCGCAGGTTGGCGCACACCACGGGAGCACCTACATCACTCATCAGCTTACGCATAGTGGCGAATGAGAAATCAAACTCATGGTTGCCCAACGTGATGGCATCATAACGGATACACTGCATGATGTCAGCTATTGCCTGTCCCTGCGAGACGGACCCAATCAGTCCGCCCTGCATGTAGTCACCGCTGGAAGTGAAGCCTACCCATGCGGTGTCAGCCGCGATCTGGTCACGTAAGCCTGCCAGATAGGAATACTCGCCGATGTTGCAGTGTACGTCATTCTCAAAAAGCACAACGATAGAGCGCTCCGGCTCTACCAGACGGCGTGTATAGCCCTCTATGTCGCCCTGAATCAGGGAGTCAGCACATACCGGCTGTGGACGGTACTGGCTACCAGCCTCACGGCGCAGCATGTTGGCAATGTATTCCTTGCTCGGGTGCTTGAAGATAGGCTTGTTATGGAAGGCAGCAATGACGAGACAAGTATTGGCAAAATCAGCTGAATACGGGCGCTGTACGGGCGACATCAGCGGGCGGTCAAGCGTGTCAGCCGGTAGTGGAGAATAGGGGATGCCAGAACGGTCATGTACCATAGGCGCATTACGCCTGCTGTACTGTTCGAAGCCCTTCATCACATTATTGGCTACGTAGTAACGACCCGTGCCGTCCTCGGCTACATCAAGCATATAGAAATTCGTAGTCTGCTGGCCGGGGATGAAATAATTGTCCTCTGCAGCCACTTCGCCCTGACGACCGCCGCCATACATAGCATGGTCGCGCCAGTTTTCCACCACATTTCGAATAATGTGAATCCAGCGGTTACAACCCTCCAGATCCGGAATCTTGATGGCATTGATACAATCTACCAGACGGTTATTGTAATAGCTTGCCTTGAAGCCGCCTGCCACGAGGGCAGGGCTTTCATTGTCTGGCTGGCCGAGGAAGAGACAGTGCTGAACGGTTACGTCCTCTGTACGATAGATAGCAATGCCTGTACCCTCGGCGTTCAGCACTGTGAGGTGGTCTATCATCAGGCTGTGCTGACCGAAGCGTCCGTCAGTGAGGGTATTATGAAGCGTAAGATAACGGATAATGACCTCTGATGCCTCAATCTTCAGCGGTTCGCCCGTGAGAGTGATACCCTGACCAGGTGAGGTCTGGCCGGCAATGGTGATAGAATCATGGCTGATGATGAGCGGAGACTGTAGCTGGATGGTTCCGGCTACGTCAAACAGGATAGTACGGCAACCCTCCTGTCCGACAGCCCAGCGCAGAGAGCCAGAACCGGAGTCATTGAGATTCGTGACGTGGATGAACCTGCCGCCGGTACCTCCCTGTGTATAGATGCCCAGACCGTCAGCTTTGGGGAATGCCTGGATAGGAGAGAGCTGCAAGGGCTTGTCATAAGAGAAACTGCGGTTTGTGCCACGACCTATGCGGCGATCCTCCACCGTGCAAGTACGGGTATTAATGACGATGTGGTCAAAGCAGAAACGGTCATTGGTATAGACCTCACCGCCTGTGGCAAATCCGCGGCTGAAATTGATGATGTTGTAGCCATCCCAGTTCCAATAGAGGTCTTCATGAAAATGACCGCCGAGCATTGCTACGAGCCGGGCACGTGGCACTCGGCTGTAATTACCCTCAAAGCGAACACCATAGTTCGTGTCAGAAAAGTCCTGCCCATGGACGTAGGCATGCATCAGGCGGGAGATAGGATTGAGCGCATGGTTGATGGAGAAGGCATGTCCGATGATGATAAAGCTCCAGTCCGCAGCATTCTCCTTCTTACTGAAGTTAAGAGCTTGCTCTGCCAGCCATTTGAGCTGCTGGCCATGATAGCCATAATATTCAAGTGAGTCACGATCATAGTTGTTGAGCACGACGAGACGGAAGCGCTTGTCTTCAAAATCACGGTAATAGTAGTTGCCGTAGGGATTCTCCGCATCTGTGACGATACCTTCCGGATGATAGAGTGGATTAGATTCAGAGAGCGGGCTGAAGAGCTCGTAGTATTCGCGGTCAGTGACAATCTGGGTGTTGTCAGGTTTGTCATCCTTCCACTGTTTGCCATTACAGTCGTGGTTTCCCTTTGTGGTATAGAAAGGGAGAGGGAGTGAGGAGAAGTCATCCTGCGATTGCTTGAGACACCAGAGTGCCTGCTCATGGTTGGTGTCATAGGCATTCATGAAGTCGCCACCATAGAGGGAGAAGTCCAGTTCGGGATGATCCTTGCAGTACTGGACGAAGGCTTTGATGTTGGCTTCTGAATCGCGCACATCAGCCGTAGGTCCGTAACGGTGGGTATCCGTGATGAGTGCAAACTGGATGAGATCAGGATCAGAGCCAGGAACTGCTGTCTGTCCATGAAGAGGGAGCAGGCAGAGCAGGAGTAGTATAGTGTAGATAAGTCTGTTCATTTGGTAATATATTTTCTAACTGTACGGTTGAAATCCTTTTGTTGCGAATAGAACGCAGATGACGCAGATTTAACGGATTTAACGGATTTTTTATGTGTCACAAATATCCGTTTATGTAAATATTAATCCGTTATATCCGTTTGATCCGTTTAATCCGTGTTCAACCGGACAGCTCGTATATTTTCTTTACTTGAAGCGCAAATATACATCTTATATTTATTTTATGCAAAGATTTGGCAAAAAAAGTGAAGGAAGATGCTCTTTTTTGAGAATTTGTTTTGTAATATGGGCAAAAACCATTACCTTTGCTCCCTGATATGAACAGTATAAAGCAATCAAGGGCCTGTAGCCGATGGCGCAGGTTCTGCCACAAGAATTATGCTGTATTCCGTAGCCTTCACACAGAGGTGAGCATCGGAGTACTGGGCGTGGCGATGCTTTCATCCTGTGCTTTTGTCAATAATACAGCCAATCGTGGGCAGGAGCAGTTGCAGCAGGGAGACCTGCTCTTCTGTCTTGAGCCGGAAGAGAGCGATGGACTGGGCGGCGCAATAGCTGCCGTGACAGGAGGAGCAGGAATGCAGCGCATCACGCATGTGGCGATAGCCGTGGACTCTGTCCGCATTGTGGAAGCGACGCCCCGTGAGGGTGTCAGAGTGATTAATTTGTGGGATTTCATCCAGGCAGCCGATACAGGTTCGGACGGAGTGCCTCTGCTGATGCTGGGCAGGCTGCGTGACACAACCGGAGTGGCAGCCTCCGTAGAACGGGCATTGACCTACGTAGGCCGACCGTATGACGTGCTGTATCAGCCAGACGACTCCGCCATCTACTGCAGTGAGCTTGTGCAGCTCTGCTACCGCCGTACTGACGGCACCAGCATCTTTCCCCAGCAACCCATGACCTTCAGAGACAGTACGGGGCAGATTCCCAGCTACTGGACAGCACTCTATGCTGAGCATGGAATGGCGGTGCCTGAAGGAGAACCGGGAACCAATCCGGTGGGAATATCACAGAACGGGGAACTTATAGTTTTTATATTAAGATAAGACAATGAAAAAGATTTCTGCAATTATTATAGCATCAAGTATTTCAGCCCTCGGATGGGCAGAAGAGTTCAAAACCGGCGGTGAGGGTAGCACCTTCACCTTCAGCCAGATTGCCGCACTTGCCCCAGAGACCGTGACGGAGGCTGGCAACGTATTCACCGTACTGCAGGACTTCACCGTAGATGAAGGCGACACGCTGCTGCTCCAGGATGGCGAGCAGGTGAGCCTGTGTGACGGTGTAAGCATCACCATTGACGGCGTGATGGACTTCCGCCCACTCACATCAGCGCTGGTGACCCGCGCTTCGGCAGAGGACGAACCAAAAGGATTCCGCGTGACGGGTGACAATGCGGTGATGAAAGTCAGCAACGTAGTATTTGAATATGTAGCCTTTAATCACATGAGCTACCAGCCTATTGAGGCACGCAACTGTACTTTCCGCTACGCCGGCACCTCGCTGACCAGTAATGCAGCCATCTCACTGCTTCGCACTACAGAGGGAAATGTGTTTAAGGGCTCCCGCTTCATCCAGAATGCTTCAGCAGCCATAGGCGGCAGTGCCACCACAGGCACTGGCATGGTAGTGGAGGACTGCTACTTCTATGACAACAATACCTCAAACGTCAATAAGCCACAACTCAACCTGATAGCCGGCGGTAATGACAGCATCGTGATACGTAACTCCACCTTCCTCGGAACAGGTCGTGACATGGTGGGCGGCATCGGATTCATGAACTACTATGTGGAGGGTTCGAACAACGTACGCATAGAGAATAACCTGATACAGGATAACCGTTACGGCATCGCTGCCTACAGCTACTGTCCGCTCAATATGGAACTGGTGAACAATACAATCATCAACAACCACTATGAGAGCAATCCGAACAATGGCGGATCGGGCATCATGCTGTATGACTATGGCACAGCTTCGCTCAACGCTTACATCCAGGGTAACTACATAGAGGGCAACCTTTGGGGCGTAACCGTACTGGGTAATGTGGGTGAGATCAACTTCGGCAAGACCGCTGACCCACAGGCTGCCGACTATAACCCAGGCGGCAACGTATTCCTCAACAACGGTAACGGTGGAGTGGAGTATGACCTCTTCAACAATACTTCAAACAATGCCACCATCTATGCACAGGGTAACATCTGGAGTGTAGCCGTACAGGATTCGGTAAGCATAGCAGAAGTGGTGTGGGACGGCAACGATGCCGGTGGCCACGGTGAGGTAATCTTCACATCTGCTGCCCCTGAAATCGTGGCTCTGCAGCGCGTTGCCGCTGATGCCAGCAGCCAGGTGCCTGCTCTGCGCTTTGACGCCTCAACCCAGACACTCTACGCAGAGGGCAGTGAGATGATACGCGTATATAATATGAATGGTGTGTACGTGAAAGGTGGTAAGGGCAATCAGCTCAACCTGGAACAGCTGCCTGCAGGAAGTTACCTCGCAACGACAGGACGAAACAACAAATATCAGATCATAACCAAATAAATCAGCAGACATGAAAGCCCTTTTCATAGGAGGTACAGGTACTATCAGCAGTGCCATCACCCGACTCGTGGCACAGACACCGGGCTGGGAGCTCTATCTCATCAACCGTGGCAACCGGAATGACGAACTGCCCGAGGGAGTGAAGACCATCGTAGTGGATATCAATGACGAAGCCCGTGTGGCTGAAGCCATCAAGGATATGCAGTTCGATGTGGTGTGTGACTTCATTGGATTTGTCACCAGCCAGCTGGAGCGAGACTACCGCCTCTTCCGCGGTAAGACACGCCAGTACATGTATATCAGTTCGGCTTCGGCCTATCAGAAGCCGCTCTCATCACCTTATATCGTAGAGGGCACTCCGCTCTGCAATCCGCATTGGGAATATTCGCGCAACAAGATAGCCTGTGAGGAACTGCTCACCCGCTGGTACCGGGAGGAGGGATTCCCTATCACCATCATCCGTCCGAGCCATACCTACTGTGAACGCTCTTTGCCTGTAGCAATGCACGGTAATAAGGGAAGCTGGCAGGTGCTGAAGCGTATGCTGGAGGGCAAGCCCGTCATCATCCCAGGCGACGGCACTACACTCTGGACCGTGACCCATAATTCGGACTTTGCCAAAGCCTTTGTGGGACTGATGGGCAACAAGCACGCGATCGGAGAGACTTTCCACATCACGAGTGACGAGAACCTCACCTGGAATCAGATTCATGAAATCGTGGCACAGGCGCTGGGCGTAGAGCTCAAGCCTTACCACGTAGCTTCAGACCTGCTGGCAGCAGTACTGAAGCACTATGACATGGAGGGTAACCTGATAGGCGATAAGTCGAACACCGTAATCTTCGATAATACAAAAGTAAAGCGTGCAGTGCCAGGATTTGTGGCAACTACACGCTTTGACCAGGGTGCTCGTCTGGCAGTAGATCATATCCTGAAGCATCCGGAACTACAGGAAGAAGATCCTGAATTCGATGCCTGGTGCGATAGGATTATTGCAGCACTTGAGCAGGCTAAAGAGAGTCTGTTGAAGTAATCAGCGCTTGTCAGATACACCATACTGACTCCACTGGCTCTGGTCGAACATCTGCTTGATGGCACTCTTGCTGGAGAGGAGATTCTCACGCAGACGATCCAGGACCACATGACACTCGGCACGGTGCTTGGAGAGGGCTGCCTCCTCACGGGCAATGGCTTCACCCTCACGGGCTAAAATTTCACAGTCCTTCTGAAGGCTCTCAATGACAGAAATGTCATAACCTTTAGCCTTCAGGAAGGACTGATTCTTTTTGAGCCCATCAATAAGATTCTGGGCTTTCTCAATAGGGTTACTGTAAATCTGATTCATAGCGTTAAGCGGTAATTATAGATAATGTTTTCGCCGCAAAGTTACAGTAATTTTCATAATAAAACAAAAAAACTGTCAATTTTTTGACACAAACGGTACGAGTTGAGGCAAAAAAATGTATCTTCGCGTCATTATTTGCATCACTTGAATAATTATTATATGTACGATATCCGAGACTTCCAACAGCGCGATCCAAATAATCAGGCAAGCCTTACCGCTGCGCTTGCGTGGGCTTCATACAAGTATTATGTGGAGAATGATCCTCCCATGTCAGATTTTGAGTTCGATATGGAATTCAAACAATTACAGAAGCTGGAGCAGGCATCGGGCATGGTGTTGCCCGACAGCCCTACGCAGCGTGTGGGATCGGACATCCAGGGCAGATTTGAGAAGCATCGCCACGTCATCCCTATGCAGAGTATAGAGAATGTGTATAGTGATGAGGAACTGCAGGAATGGCTGGCTGCAACGTCAAGGCAGCTGAAGGCGGAGTTTCCGGCAGATGAGGTGTCGTACACCTACGAACCGAAATATGACGGACTCTCCATATCGCTGGTCTATACGGATGGGGAGCTTACGGATGCCGTGACCCGTGGTAATCAGCTGGAGGGAGAGTCAGTGATAGCCAATGTGCGTACGATTCGTAATGTGCCGCTGAAGCTTAATGTCAGCCTTGCCGGAATCCCTGCTTTGCCACACTACTTTGAGGTGCGTGGTGAGGTCTTGATGCCACAGGGAGCCTTTGACCGACTCAATGCAGAGAAACTGGGCAACGGAGATCGCCCTTTTGCCAATAAGCGCAACGCTGCTAGCGGTTCACTCAAGCAGCTCGACCCAAAAGTGACTGCCAGACGTGGTTTGGTGGTTAATGCTTACGCCGCCTATTCGACCGACCTTGACTTTCAGCGTGAAGTGCTCTCCTCACAGGCGAGTACCTTGCAGTTGCTGGGACAACTGGGTTTTGACTACTACAAGACGCCGGGCGAGCAGGCATTCAATGATCTGGAACAACTGACCGCCGCCATTAACGCTTTCAATGAGGTGCGCCTTGCCCGTGAACTGCCTTATGACTGTGACGGCGTAGTCATCAAGGTCAATCAGCGCAGCCATCAGGAATATCTCGGACTGAATACCACCTTCCCTAACTGGTGCAAGGCTCGGAAATTCCCGCAGGAGGCACAGTCAACGCAGGTAAGAGGAATAACCTTCCAGGTAGGAATGACGGGACACATCACCCCGGTGGCAGAGCTGGAACCAATCACGATATCAGGATCGGTAGTATCACGAGCCACACTCAACAATGAGTCCTACATGCGTCAGCTGGGCATCTATGTGGGTGCATACGTCTTCGTACAGAAAGCAGGAGAGGTGATCCCACAGGTGATAGGCCTTGACACGGAGCGAATCAAGGCAGAGAACTTCTCTGCGGAGTCAGAGACAGATGCCAGACAAGAGGCTAACTTCCCAGAGACTTGTCCCTGCTGCGGAAGCCGGCTTGTGAAGAAAGGTGAGTTCTGGATCTGCCCGAACCATCATTGCAAGGCTCAAGCGGTGCAGCGCCTGGAGTACTGGTGCGGCAAGGACTGCGCCAACATCAAGGGACTGGGTCCTGGTGTGCTGGAGGATCTGTATGACAAGCTGCAGATTGCCTCGGTGAGCGATATGTATCGTATCTTTGTGGCAGATGAGCGGACATGGGAACCCGATATCTTTACCCCGACGTACCGTGACCACATCCGTGAACTGCTGGGTGAGGGTTATGCAGAGAAATCTGTAAACATGATATTTGACGGCGTGCGTCAGAGCATTGCCACACTCACCCTTGACCGTATCATAGGCGGACTGGGCATAGATGGAGTAGGTAAGATTACGGGTAAACTACTGGCTGAACACTTCCAGACCTGGGCAAACTTCAGGAAAGCTACGCTGGAGGAACTGGTGCTGATAGACAGCATCGGAGAGGTAATGGCGGCTAATATCCTGAACGCTGACTATACGGATTATGCCTGTCTGGATCAGGACTACGGATTCCAGTGTGAGTATCAGGCGGCAGAGAAACTGGGTGATGCGTTGCAGGGGCTGACTATTATCTTCACAGGCACCAGCTACCGGTTCAAGCGCGATGAGATTAAGGCTTTCTTTACCGGTCATGGCGCAAAGTATGTAGGTTCGGTGTCGGGCAAAGTGAACTATGTAGTAACAGGAGATGCGCCAGGCCAGAATAAACTGGACAAGGCGCATCAGCTTGGGGTGGAGGTCATCGGAGAACGTGACTTCTATGAACGGTTTGGACTATAGGGGAGTACTGAATAAATCATCTTTTTAATTGCTGCAAGAGGAGGTCTGCTTGCTCTGCCTCGTGGCGCTGCTTCATGGCTTGTATCTGCCGGACCAGTTCCACGCAGCTGTCCTGTAGCTGTTGCAGGTCCTGAATATGGTTCTGTGACGTCTGGCGCGAACTTCCTGCATCATTTTGGAGCAGCATGTCGCCCCGGCCGGTAATCAGCCAGTTGGCATCCAGCTGCGGATAGGTGTTGAGTAGCGCCTCAAGGGTACCAGAGGTCAGACCCAATCCCTTGCTGATCGCGTTGGTGATCAGACCCTTTGCCAGCCCGGCATCTTTGTTGATCTGATAAGCAGAGAGCCCCATGTGGTCCATAAAGCGCTGCAGGCGCTGCAAGATGGCAGGATAGGGTTTGTTGTCAGCGTTTTCTTTCATGATTATTCCTGAACAGGTTCGCCCAAAGATTCGGCAATGACGCGCTGTGACTCATGGAGCAGACGCTCAACGCCCGCTTCATTACCCTCCTGACGTGTCACAGGAGCAATAGGCTGATGGATGGTGATCTTCATCCGATGAGGGTGCATTACCCAGCTGTCTTTCTGCAGAATCTGGTAAGGACCTTCGATAGTCAGCGGAACGACAGGCACCTTGAGCATGCCAGCCAGCGTATAGGCGCCCTTCTTGAACTGTCCCAGATGACCGTCCTTGGTGCGCGTACCTTCAGGAAAAACAACGATGGAAGTTCCTGCCTTCAGCGTGTCAACAGCCTGGCGGATGGTATGCATCATGCCGCTCGAACCATGAGAATCTACGTAGATGTGGCCCGCCTTCTCACAGGCACGGCCAATGAAGATGATCTTACGGAGACCCTTGCGGAGCATCCATCTGAAGTTGTGGTTCAGATGACCAAAAAGCAGGAAGATGTCAAATGCGCCCTGATGGTTGGCAACGAAGACGTAGGAGGCATTCGGGTCAATGTTCTCCCTGCCTACTACCGTAACTGGACAGAGCGCCAGCCAACACAAAACCTTGGCCCAATAATGGCCTGGCCAGTAGCCCCAGAATTTCTTGTCACCTAACCAGCAACCTGCAATAGTCACCAGAGAAGCTATGACAGAAACAACAAAAAGACAAGGGGCAAACACAAGCCATTCATAGAGAAATATGATGAATTTCATTGTAAAAATTTCCGATTTTATCTGTTTTCGCCGCAAAGATAGACTTTTTTTTATTAAATTGTGCAATTTTTTCGATATTTTTGTTCATTGTATTGATTTTTTTTGTTACTTTGCCCCAAAATAAGACCGTAAATACATTTCAAAAACACAAAAACAATACATTATGAAAACTCTTAAGCAGTATGGAGGCATCCTCCTTATCCTGGTTGCTGTTATTCTTCTTGCAGCTACTTTCTTCACCGAAAATCTTCAGGATCCAGATATGAATCACATCGTGCTTGGCATCAGCGCCCTTCTGGTTTTGGCTGGTGTACTTTGCTTGATCTTCGGTGGCAAGGCTGCTGATAAAATTGGTGGCAAGTAATCCCTGTTAGGATAAACTAAATCGTGCAGAGGCGGGAGTCTCTGCGCGATTTTGTAAACACAATCTGTCATTACGCCTTGTCTTGAGGTAGAGGGTGCATTTTTTACCTGCTCTTTGCACCGTATTCTGTTTTTTTTGCTTATCTTTGCAGCGTATTATTAATAAAAGGTATTTAGAGTAATGCGTTTTCAGAAGAGGAATATCCTCCTACTTATTACATTCTTGATAATTGCTATGCCGGCATTCGGCCAGCGTTTTACGAAAAAAGAACAGGCTTTGCGTGAGGCTCGAGCCAAAAACTTTTTCTATGGTCATTCATTCACCCTTTCTGCTGGCTATGTCCATAGCTGGCTGACAACCGATAAGTTTGATCAGACAACATCGTCTTTTGGCAGAACCGGGCAGTTCAGCAATACCCGTGAGTCCTTTGATGCCCTCTTCTCGTGGGACATCTGTACCAGTCGCCGTTGGGGCGTGCAATTCTCTGCCGGTTATATTCAGCAGGGAGGAGAGAAACTCTTCTACTCTGATCAGGGACTGGGCAGCGGATCACAGTTGCGCCCTGACCTGAACGAGACTGTACATATCAACAGCGCAGAGGTGCAGTCACTGTTCCGTTACTTCATCCCACTTACTTACAAGAGCCGCCTCTCGGTCAATGCCGGTATGTACATTGACCGTGTGACAGGCAGTTATTCTGACCGTCATGACTGGGATCTGGGTGCCGTTGTAGGACTTGGCTATGACTGGAACCACTGGTCAGTGAGCGCCAGCTACAAGCCAGGCGTTTTCCCTAATGTAATTAAGGGTAGTGATACCCGCGTAGCTTCGTTAAGCATCAATCTTGGCTTCCGCCTTTGGAAATAATCTGCTGATTAGAGATAATCGGTAGTCAATGTTTGTTATTTGTTAATAATTGATCTTTTTTAAGTATAATGGAATTGAGTCCACTTACGGCTGTATCTCCTATTGATGGCCGCTATCATGGCAAAACAGAGTCATTAAGCAGTTATTTCTCTGAATTTGCACTTATCAAATATCGTGTTCGTGTTGAGGTAGAGTATTTCATAGCACTCTGTGAGCTGCCTTTGCCACAGCTGGCTGGCATCAATCATGCAGTATTTGCCCAGCTCCGTGCTATCTATCAGAATTTTTCAGAAGCAGAGGCACAGCGTGTGAAGGACATCGAGAAGGTGACCAATCATGACGTTAAGGCTGTAGAGTATCTGCTGAAGGAGGAGTTTGACCGCCTGGGCCTTGAGCAGTATAAGGAATTTATCCACTTCGGTCTCACCAGCCAGGATATCAATAACACTTCGGTGCCAATGAGCATCAAGGAGGCTGTGCATGAGGTATATATTCCAGCACTTGAGGAGGTGATTGACCAGCTGGCACAGTATGCTGATGACTGGAAGGATATCCCAATGCTGGCACGTACGCATGGCCAGCCTGCATCACCTACCCGCCTGGGCAAGGAAATCATGGTCTTCGTATATCGTCTGCGCAAGCAGCTTGAATTGCTTAAGGCTGTGCCTGTAAGCGGTAAGTTCGGTGGTGCAACCGGAAACTTCAATGCACACCATATTGCCTATCCTGAGCGCGACTGGCGAGAGTTTGGCAATCGTTTCTTGAGCGAGAAGCTTGGCATTGAGCGTGAGGAGTGGACCACACAGATCTCTAATTACGATAATCTGGCAGCACTGTTTGATGCAATGCGTCGCATCAACACAATTATCCTTGACGTAGATAAGGACTTCTGGCAGTATATCTCAATGGAGTACTTCAAGCAGCAGATCAAGGCTGGTGAGGTAGGTTCTTCTGCCATGCCACATAAGGTGAACCCAATCGACTATGAGAATTCAGAGGGTAACCTCGGTATCGCTAATGCTATCCTTGACCATCTGGCAATGAAGCTCCCTGTAAGCCGTCTGCAGCGTGACCTTACAGACTCTACCGTGCTGCGTAACGTAGGTGTGCCAATGGGTCACATGCTCATCGCACTGGCAAGCACACTGAAGGGTCTGCGCAAGCTCCTGCTTAATGAGACTGCCATCCGCCGCGACCTTGACAATGCATGGGCAGTGGTAGCAGAGGGCATCCAGACCATCCTGCGCCGCGAGGGTTATCCAAAGCCTTATGAGACACTGAAGGCTTTGACACGCGTCAACACAGGAATGAATGAAGAAACAATTAATAATTTTATCGAAACCCTAAACGTATCGGATTCAGTGAAAGCAGAGCTGCATGCACTGTCTCCAGCTAACTACACAGGTATTTAATTAATTATGGAAGAGAATCAGAATCCACAGGCAAGCACTCCACAGGAGGGTGCAGAGGGTGGTGCACAGGCACCAAAGCGCAGACCTCGTATCAGTGAGGGCCGCTATAACACCTCTTATGATCCACAGTCACGCAACTCATACCAGCGTGGTGGTGTAAATGACTATTCGAACTACAGCCGTAATGGCTATAACCGTTCAGCTGGATACAATCGCGGAGGCTATCAGCAGGACCGCGAAGGCGGCTATGAGCGTCCACAGTATCAGCGTCCAGAAGGCAACTATCAGAGCTATCAGCGTCCACAGCGTCCACAGAATGGCGGATACCGTCGCTTTAATGATGGCGAGAATGGTGGCGGCTATCAGCGTCCACAGCGTCCACAGGGCGGTTATAATCGCTATAATAACTACGAGCGTCCACAGCAGTCGGCACAGCAAGGCGAGGAAATGTCTGCTCAAAACTATGAGCAGCAGTCACAGCAGAATGGCTATGAGCGCCAGCAAGGTGGCTACGGTCGTCAGCAGCAGGGTGGCTACAACCGCAATGGTTATGGTCGTCAGCAGGGAGGTGGCTACGGTCGTCAGCAGGGTGGCTATGGCCGCCAGCAGGGCGGTTACGTTCGTCCACAGCAGGGCGGTGGCTACGGTCGCCAGCAGGGTGGCGGCTACGGTCGTCCACAGCAAGGCGGTGGCTACGGTCGCCAGCAGGGCGGTGGCTATGGCCGTCCACAGAACAATCGTTTCAACAATCGTCGTGGACAGGGTGGCTACAATCCACATCGTCCGGTAGAATATGCAGAGGCTATCGTTGATCCAAATGAGGAGCTTCGTTTGAATAAGTTCCTTGCCAATGCAGGCGTATGCTCACGTCGCGAGGCTGATGAGTATATCACCAATGGCAGTGTAAAGGTAAATGGTGAGGTTGTAACCGAATTGGGTACCAAGGTAACTCGTAAGGATGCAATCCTCTTCAATGACCAGCCTGTAAGTCTGGAGCGCAAGGTTTATGTACTTCTTAACAAGCCAAAGGATACCGTAACAACAAGTGATGATCCTCAAGGCCGTCAGACCGTGCTTGACCTTGTACACAATGCCTCACAGGAGCGCATCTATCCAGTGGGTCGTCTGGACCGTAATACAACTGGTGTGCTTCTTCTGACCAATGATGGCGACCTTGCTTCAAAACTCACACATCCTAAATATGTGAAGAAGAAGATCTATCATGTATGGCTTGACCGTGATGTGGCAGAGACCGATCTGGCTCGCATTGCCGCAGGCATTGAGCTCGATGATGGCCCAATCCATGCTGATGCTATTGCTTATGCCAACGAGGAGGATAAGAATCAGGTTGGTATTGAGATCCATTCAGGCAAGAACCGTATCGTGCGTCGTATCTTCGAGCACCTTGGCTACCGCGTTGTGAAGCTTGACCGCGTTTACTTCGCAGGTCTTACCAAGAAGAACCTGCCACGTGGTCGCTGGCGTCACCTCACCCAGCAGGAGGTGAACATGCTCAAGATGGGTGCTTTTGAATAAACGCCTCCCTCCCCATCCTTCCCCCCTGAAGCGGGAGAGGAAGTAGTTTCCTATGTTTTATTACCGGGTACTAATGGATGGGAATATATATGATATGTTATGGCTCTCGTAACTCAAATTTACCTTTAACATGAATTATCACGAATTGTCACGAATGGATCATGAATATTAATAATGAAATATTGATGACAATTTATGGTAATTCGTGTTGAAAAGAAATAAAGGTACTTTTGATGTGAGCAAAGTATAAATTAAGGTATTAATAAATATAGCCCCCAGAACTAATTACTCCCTTCCTCGCTTTAGGGGGAAGGGTCAGGGGATGGAGGCCGGTGGGTTTATTTGTTATGTTCAACAGAGAAATTATTAAGGCTGTACTTGCGTCTGACAGCCTTGACCGTGAGGTTACCGTATGCGGATGGGTTCGTTCCATGCGTGGTAACAAGGTTTTGAAGTTTATTGCTCTCAATGACGGCTCGAACGTAGCCGGTATTCAGATTGTAGCCGATGTAGATAAGTTCGATGAGGCTACTATCAAGCGTATCACCACTGGTGCTTGTCTGAAGGTTACAGGTCAGCTCGTGGCAAGTCAGGGCGGCAATCAGAAGTGTGAGATTCAGGCAGCTGCCATTGAAGTACTTGGTGACTGTGATGCTAATGAGTATCCGCTGCAGAAGAAGGGACACTCTATGGAGTTCCTGCGTGAGAAGGCTCACCTGCGTCCACGTACCAACCTCTTCGGAGCAATCCTCCGAATCCGTCACAACATGGCAATCGCCATCCATCAGTATTTCCATGACCATGGTTTCTACTATTTCCACACTCCACTGATTACAGCCAGTGACTGTGAGGGCGCAGGTCAGATGTTCCAGGTTACTACCAAGAATCTCTATGACCTGAAGAAGGATGAGAATGGCTCGATTATCTATGACGATGACTTCTTCGGCAAGATGACCTCACTCACCGTATCTGGTCAGCTTGAGGGTGAGCTTGGTGCTACCGCTCTCGGTCAGATCTATACCTTCGGTCCAACTTTCCGTGCAGAGAACAGTAATACTCCACGCCATCTGGCAGAGTTCTGGATGATTGAACCAGAGGTTTGCTTCTATGATATGGATGACCTCATGGCTCTTGAGGAGGACTTCATTAAGTTCTGTGTACGCTGGGCGCTTGACAACTGCCGTGAGGAGCTTGAGTTCCTTAACAAACTGATTGATCCAACGCTTATCGAGCGTCTTGAGGGTGTGCTTAAGGATGCTTTCGTACACCTTCCTTACACCAAGGGTATTGAGATCCTGCAGGAGGCAATCAAGAATGGCAAGAAGTTTGAGTTCCCATGCAACTGGGGCGATGACCTTGCCAGCGAGCACGAGCGCTTCCTTGTAGAGGAGTACTTCAAGAAGCCTGTCATCATGACTAACTATCCAAAGAAGATCAAGTCATTCTACATGAAGATTGACGAGAAGAAGCCTATCTTCAACGGTCAGGAGATGGAAGAGACCGTACAGGGCACCGACGTACTCTTCCCACAGATTGGTGAGATCATCGGTGGTTCAGTTCGTGAAGAGAGCTATGACAAGCTGATGAATGAGATTGAGACCCGCAACATTCCTATGAAGGATATGTGGTGGTATCTTGAGACCCGTAAGTTCGGTTCTTGTCCTCACGCTGGTTTCGGACTTGGCTTTGAGCGTCTGATTCTCTTCGTTACCGGTATGCAGAATATCCGCGACGTCATTCCTTTCCCACGTACTCCAAAGACTGCAGAATTCTAATTGCTATTGAGCAATACGACCCCCAAAAAAGGGAGCCGTGTCAAAAAGTGAAGTGGACCCCGAAGTTTGACAAACAACTTTCGGGGTCCACTTCACTTTTGACATCAACTCTAAAATATAAAAACAAGTATCACCACCAACGCTACAGATCATTGTAGAGGGGTGGTGATACTTGCTATTTGTTATTTGCTACTTAACTATGGCTTTGACACAGCTCAAAATTTGTTCGCTTTCAAGGACTATTCATCCATATTCTTTTTGACGTAGTTGTACTGTTCGCCAATACGACCGAAGAGTTCGAGCACGATGTACTCCTCAAGGTTCTGTACATCATTAAATCCGCCATCCTGAACTAACTTGGCTTTGTTGAACACATCACCTGCACCATGGTATTTGATCAGGTAGTCAATAGAGGCTACCGTATAGATGCGTTCTGGATCGAGCGGTTCATATTGGTCAGTATAAGGATTCAGAACGCGTACGTCAGAGATGCGGCGGCGTCCTGGCTTGAAGCCGATGAGAAGTTCCTGCACGTCCATCATGACAGGAGTAGTGATGCTGGTATCAAGCTTATACTTAAGACCGCTCACTTGTGGAAAACTGCCGAAATCGTGAGGAGCACGGCTGACGCCATATTCCAAAGCATCAAGAATAAGTTGACCCGTACACTCGGCAGTGCAAATCGTATTGAAGAATGGGAAACAGGTAATCAGATCCTTAAAGCGGATATCACCTGCCGGAATGCCACTTCTAATACCACCGGCATTAATCCATCCGATGTCAGCACCCGTTGTGACTCGCAAGGCATCGGATGCAAGCGATCCAAGATTGGTCTGTGCGTTGCGATCGTAGGTCTCTGCCTCAAAGCCATGAAGTTTGAAATCACTGTGAGCCAGAATAGGGGTGTGTTCAAATTCAATGGTGAGAGAGTCGATAGTCAGCGCAATATTGGCATCAGTACGATTAAAGGTTTCTGTCTCAATCATCTCTGGGATGAATTCTCCCTCGGGCGTGATGGTCAGTTTACCAATATACTTGAACCAGCAGCCGGTAGAAAGCATCAGTACAGAATCGCCCTCCAGATTAAGAATCTTTGACTCCGGGATATAACTATGCGAATGAGAATCGAGCACAATGTCTATTCCCTTGGTGCGGTTGATCAGAGCAATCGAATTATTTACGATAAAAGGATTGTCACCAAGATGGGAGAGGGCAATGACGTAATCGACGCCTTCTGCGCGTAGCTTATCCACCTCGCGCTGCACGATGGTATAGAGGTCGCCGGAATGGAAAGAATAGATCTTCTTGCCATCAGCATCATAATAGCTCTTTGGAGAGTCACTGGTCTCTGTGAGTGGCGCCACCATTCCGATGAACCCGATACGTTTGTTGCCGTATGTTCGGATGGTGGATGGGGCAATGTAATTCTGATGGGTTCGCAGGTCCTCAAAATTACAGCAGATAGCTTCTGCGTTGAGGTTTTGGAGAATCGTATCCAGTTGAGCAATGCCATAGTCGAACTCATGGTTGCCCAGAGTGACCAGATCATATCCGGTCTTGTTCATCAGCGTTGTGATGCCGATACCTTTCGAGGCTGCACAGTACACACCGCCTTGGGCAAAGTCTCCCAGACTGATTACTGTGACATAGGGAGTCTCATGGATGGAATATCCACGAGCTGCAGACATCTTGGGATAGCCTTCGACGTGACCATGTACGTCGTTATCGAATAAAATGACAATCTTCTGCTGTTCCTGTTGTGTTGAGACAGGGCGCACGGAACTACGGGCGTAGCTCATGCAAGAGCTACACCCTATTAGTACTGTGCTTATCAGAACAAAGATTGCAAGTCTTCTTAGCATACGATATTTACAATTTTCTTTGGAACGAAGATAAACTTCTTGATAGGTTTGTCACCAATCCACTTCTGTGCATCAGGTTGAGACAGTACGGCTGCCTGTACCTGATCAGCAGTAGCATCAGCAGGAAGGTCGATGGTGAAACGCATCTTACCGGCAATCTGCACAGGGTATTTGATGGTAGTCTCGACGAGGAAACGCTCATCAAATACTGGCCATTGAGCATCACATACGGTAGAAGTGTGGCCTAACTGATGCCAGAGCTCTTCGGCAATATGTGGCGCAAATGGAGCGATAAGCACGACGAGCTGCTCAAGTACGGCACGGCTGGCGCACTTCTGCTGCGTGAGTTCATTGACAGCAACCATGAAGGCAGAGATGGCAGTATTGTATGAGAACTGCTCAATATCTCCTGTAACCTTCTTGATGAGCTTGTGAAGAGACTTCTGGTTGTCGGCGGTTGGCTCTGTTGCTGCTCCAGTGAGTACCTGCTCTGTGTAGAGGTTGCAGAACTTCTTGAGGAAACGGTACGAACCGTCAATGCCTGCGGTATCCCAAGGCTTTGACTGCTCGATAGGACCGAGGAACATTTCATAGAGACGCAGCGTGTCGGCACCGTACTTCTCACAGATGTCATCAGGATTTACAACATTGTACTTTGATTTAGACATCTTTTCAACAGCGGCTGTAGTGATGAACTTGCCATCTGCGTTGCAGATAACTTCAGCCTCATTGAACTCTGGACGCCAGGCCTTGAATGCCTCTACATCCATCTCCAGACCAGTAACAAAGTTTACATCCACATGGATAGGATCACACTGTCCATACTGCTCGGCAATGTCTGCGCTGACATACTTCTGAGTGCCGCTAACGCGCATGGCAAAGCGAGAAGAACCTTGAATCATACCCTGATTGATAAGCTTCTTGAATGGTTCCTCGCTCTTTACTACCTTAATATCCTTAAGGAACTTGTTCCAGAAACGAGAATAGATCAGGTGACCGGTAGCATGTTCTGAACCTCCGAGGTAGAGATCTACATTATCCCAGTATTCGTTTGCTTCATTGCTGACAAGAGCCTCCGTATTGTGAGGATCAGTATAGCGAGTATAGTAGGCAGACGAGCCTGCAAAGCCAGGCATAGTGCAGAGCTCAAGTGGGAAAATCATCTTATTATCAATGAGTGCCTTGTCTGCAACACAGCCATTCACTTCGTCCCAAGCCCAAAGCTGAGCGTTTCCGAGAGGTGGTTCACCGGTTTGTGTTGGCTTGAACTCGCTCACCTCAGGCAACTGAAGCGGGAGTTTTTCAGCAGGAATCATGTAAGGCATTCCCTCCTTATAATATACAGGGAATGGCTCACCCCAATAACGCTGGCGGCTGAAGATAGCATCACGCAGACGATAGTTGACCTTGACGCGGCCGAGCTTTTTCTCTGTGACATATTTCTTCATAGCAGCAATGCTCTCCTTGACCTGAAGTCCATTGAGATTGAGATCGGCATTGGAAGAATTCTTCATGACGCCCTCCTTGGCATCATACGATCCTTCGTTAAGGTCATAATCACCTTCGATAAGTGGGATGATAGGGAGGTTGAAGTGCTTGGCAAATGCCCAGTCACGGCTGTCATGAGCCGGTACAGCCATGATGGCACCTGTACCATAGCCAGCCAGAACATATTCTGCTACGTAAATAGGAATATTGTCACCCGTGATAGGATTGATGGCGTAAGCACCAGTGAAGCAGCCTGTCACCTCATGAGCAGCCTGACGGTCACGCTCGGTCTTGCGCTTGCATGCGTCAAGATAAGCTTCAACCTCAGCTTTCTTCTCACTGGTGGTAATCATCTGCACATATTTGCTTTCAGGAGCAAGTACCATAAAGGTCACGCCAAACATTGTATCGGCACGAGTGGTGAAGATAGTGAATTCGAGTGGAGTGCCATCCTCATTGAGTGTCTGGGGATTATCATTAGGCACTACTTTGAACTGTGCTTCGGTACCTTCTGAACGACCAATCCAATTCTTCTGTGTCTCCTTGATAGAATCACTCCAGTCAATAGTCTCCAGACCGTCAAGCAGGCGCTGTGCATAAGCAGAGACACGCAGACACCACTGGCGCATCAGTTTCTGCTCTACAGGATAACCGCCACGCTCGGATACACCGTTTACAACTTCGTCATTTGCAAGAACAGTACCCAATTCTGGACACCAGTTGACCATGGTCTCGCCCAGATAGGCAATGCGATAGTTCATCAGAACCTGCTGCTTCTCAACCTCGCTCATTGCGTTCCATTCAGCTGCAGAGAACGAAAGTTCCTTGGTGCAGGCAGCGTCCAGACCTTCCGTACCCTTCTGGGCAAAGCGCTCGGCGAGTTTCTCGATAGGTTGAGCTGACTGGCATTTGTTGCAGTAGAAAGAATTGAACATTTGAGTGAATGCCCACTGTGTCCACTTATAATAACCAGGCTCGCAGGTGCGAACCTCACGGCTCCAGTCGAAGCAGAAACCGATACGATCAAGCTGCTCACGGTAACGGGCAATATTCTTCTCGGTGGTGATAGCAGGGTGCTGGCCAGTCTGAATGGCGTACTGCTCTGCTGGCAAACCGTAAGCATCATATCCCATAGGATGCAGCACATTAAAGCCGCAGAGGCGCTTGTAACGAGAGAAGATATCCGAAGCAATATAACCGAGCGGATGACCAACATGTAAGCCTGCACCAGAAGGGTAAGGGAACATGTCCAAAACATAATATTTAGGCTTCTGAGAGTCAATTTCCACCTTGTAGGTCTGATCTTTGACCCATTGAGCCTGCCATCGTGGCTCGATTTCTCTAAAGTTATATTCCATTTTGTATAGTAATTAATTTATTTGTTCATATCGTGTAGCAGACTGAATTCTGCATAGTCGTCATCTGTCAGTTCTATGGTCTGCGAAAGATTATTCAGCAGCTCGTATGCTTCTTCGTTTTCGTTATCCATATCCTCAACCGTCATTTGATAGAGCAAGACAGCCTCTTTGATATTATCTTGTCGCAAGGCAGTCAGAATCCGGAGAGCCCTGGAGGTGTCGTCATCATCATCTGTCTGGATCTTTGAGATGTACATAGCCGCAGCATCCGTATTGTTGAGAGCGAGGTTGGCAGTTATCAACTGACAGAGAGCTGGATGCCTAACCGAATCCTCCTCCTGAAGCGAGGCAGATCGGGAAAGGATTGACAGCGCCTCCTTATGCCGATGCTGCTTATTGAGACAAGTACCCATGTAAAGCAGGAGTATATCATTATCAGGGTATGACTTGAGAGCTTCGTGAAGTACGGATTCCTCAAAAACGTACTCTTGCTGTTTGTCATAGATCTCTATCAGATGCACGAAAGTAGTTAGATCCCCTCCATAAAGGGAAATTTTTCGTGATAGAGCTTGTTTGGCAGTGGATGCCTTTTCACTCTGTTCTGCCGCATCAGCAAGCATATCAAGCAGCTCGGGCAAAGGTCGGCGGGAAGTAAGTTGTTCCAGACAGGATGTCGCCAAAGACCAGAATTCATTTTTGTAGAATGACTGGCAAATCACCTCGAGCAGTTTCTCATTCTCATGTACCTCTTTCAGATTATGTATATTAGAATAGTTGACGTCAGTGTCCATCGGATTCTTAATCTGCTTACCGTAATTGCTCAAAGTGAGATAGCGGTAGAGGTCAAGCATATAATTATGCGTCAGATTGAATATTTCTGGCTCTGAAAGACCTTCAAGTGGTACGGATAGATCGCTGATCTTGTCCTGAACCTGATTTACCACGGCTGGAAACTCTTTGAGTATGCTCATGACATGCGCATATTTGCAGCAATCAGTCTGTGACAGGCTACTGCTCATCAATTTGATCAGAACGTCTGATTTCGGGAACTTCTGAACAATCTCTTGGATGAAGTACTGCTCCTGGGAGAATGGCATGAGCCAATGGTGATTGTTGTCAGGCTGGGAAAAGAACGGATAACGCTTATAGATCAGTTTGAAGTTGTAGTAATTATGATCTGCTCCGTTATTAAACAGTTTGACAAACTCTTGCAGTGAAAGATGAGGCTCCCCGCTTTTGATTTTGCCGAGTTCGAGTTTAACTATGTTATTCAGACGAGAACGGAACTTCTCATAATCACGGCAATGGGCAATATTGATTTCAATGGCAGCGAGCAGTTCACCTTCAGTCTCTACCAGGAGACGATAAAGTTCATTCAAGCGGTGCTCATGGAAGATCCGATCTCCATAGAGTATTCCGCAAAGTGCCAGAGTCACGAGTGCTTGAGAGCGGATCTGCTTGGGCTGGTCATCGAGCGAATAGGTGTAGATATTCTCAAGCATGCTGGCATCAAACCATTGGAACAGGTTGAGCGTAATGGCAGAGAGGATAGTGGCGCGTTCGAAGAGAGGAAACTGTTCATCAAGCATCACCTCGTGGAGGGCATGCCGCACCTCACGAGTGATAGGGAAACTGTTCTGAATACGTCTGAAGAGTTGGCCGAGCTGTTCATCGCGCTCCTTGCCACTGAATGTAGTATGGTGGAAATCTCTGACCATCTGCTGGGTGATCTGATCACTCAAATACTCGTCAGTGACGGGATGCTTCACAGCAAAGAGCATCCTGTCAATGAGATTCCATGCCTTGCAGTAAAGGACATTGAGCTGATCCTGACGTGCAGGGTCAGGCAGTCCTTCCTCAAAGTATCGGATAAGTAGTGCGTAGTTGGCATTAAGCTCTGTAATCTCCTCCTGAAAACTTCTTAGAGCCTTGTCTGAAGTAAGATTTTGCAGAGTGTCCAATGCCTCTTTGAAACTTCGTTTGCCCAGTAGGCGGGAAGCGTTGACAAATGATTCTTTATTTTTATCTGCCACTTAATTTGTAGGTTTAATTATCAAAAAAAAGCAGTAGATTCATGAGCCGGGTTCTGTTTTAATCTGTCATTAATCTCGACCACCGGTCTCCCGATGGCTCTAGCAATCTACCCCCTGGCTTGGACGAGCCGCCCTTCATGACGTAGTATCGTTGCCGACACATGCCAACCACCAGTATACATGATCTTACAGCCCATGGGACGTACAGCCACTCCGTATTGCTACGTGTGCGGTGGGCTCTTACCCCGCCTTTTCACCCTTACTTTAATTACAAAGCGGTTATTTTCTGTTACGTTGTCCTAAACGTCACCGCCTACCGGCCGTTAACCGGCATGGTGCCCTTCGCTGCCCGGACTTTCCTCCCACACGTGTGTATGAGCGACAGAAGAACCTACTGCTTTGCTTAAATAGACTTATAATAGGGAACAAAGATAAGTAAATAAATTTAAAAACCATATAAAAGAATCTCAAAATTTTAAGAAATCCGCGCTTTTTTAATAGAAAATGTTAAAAATAATCGGATATTTAACTTAATTCAAATAAACTTCTTTATCTTTGCATCGTCAAAACATTGCAAAAAGAAATGAAACGCTTTTGCAAAATGACATTATAATAATAAAGAATAAAAGTAAAAAACAATATAACAACCTAAACATTATGAAAACAAAAAATGCATTGATGCTCTTCGGAGCAATGGTTGCAGTCAGCGGTTTGACTGCTTACGGTACTTTCAAAGTGATGGAGCCAGGTATGATAGCCAGTACTGGAGAGCAGTTAGGCTATGACATCAACCTTCATCAAGTCGGATTTGTGCCAACTGTAAGTCGTGCGTCTGTCACAGATAATGACTTTACGCAGGCAGCAGAAAAGACTGTAAATGCTGTGGTGGGTATTACCAATAAGCAGGTGCAGCAGATGCAGCAGTCGTATGGCGGAATGAATGATCCTTTCTTTGATTTCTTCTTCGGTCAGCGTACTCCACAGCGTCAGCAGCCACAGTCTTCTGATCCTGCTCCCGTAGGTTCTGGTAGTGGTGTGATTATCTCAAGTGACGGATATATTGTAACTAACAATCATGTGATTGATAAGGCAGATGAAATCACTGTCACCCTGAATGATAAGCGTCAATATACTGCTACACTTGTGGGTACAGATCCTACTACAGATATTGCTCTGATCAAAGTTGATGCCAAGGATCTTCCTACCATTGCCATCGGTGAGAGTGATGCCTTGAAGGTAGGCGAATGGGTGCTTGCTGTTGGCAATCCTTTCAATCTGACCAGCACCGTAACGGCAGGTATTGTGAGTGCAAAGGCTCGTAGTCTGGGTATGGGCAGCAATAAGCTCGGCATCGAATCTTTCATCCAGACTGATGCGGCTGTCAATCCAGGAAATTCAGGTGGCGCCTTGGTCAATACAGCTGGCGAACTGGTTGGTATCAACACAGCCATTTATTCGCAGACAGGTAATTATGCTGGCTATTCGTTTGCTGTTCCTTCGGCAATCGTTAGCAAAGTTGTGACTGATCTTAAGCAGTATGGTACCGTGCAGCGTGCATTGCTTGGAATCATGGGCGGTGATGTTAATGCTCAAGTAGTAGAGGAGAAGGAACTCTCCGTAAATGAGGGCGTTTACGTATCAGAAGTTCAGGAGGGAGGTGCTGCTGAAGAGGGTGGCATCAAGGCAAATGATGTGATTACCTCTATCAATGGCGTAAGTGTGAAGACAATGGCTCAACTGCAGGAGCAGATTGCACGTTTCCGTCCAGGTGACAAGGTAAAGGTTTCTGTCAATCGTAAGGGAAAGAGCGAAAGCTTCACCTGTACGCTCAAGAATACCAAGGGCAATACGGATGTAATTCAGAAGAAGGGTATTGACACTTTGGGTGCCACTTTCAAGAATCTCTCATCCCAGGAGCTTTATAAGTACGGAGTTCGTAGCGGTGTTCAGATTCAGAAACTTGAGCAAGGCGGACTATTCGCCAAGGCAGGTTTGCGTGAGAAGATGGTAATTGTTAAGATCAATGACACCCCTGTCAAGAGTGATAAGGAGATTGAGAATATTTACAATGAACTGACTACCCATCGCAGTGCAGATCAGGATCCGGTGATGTTCATTGCAGCAGTTACTCCTCAGGGTCGTGTAGGTTATTTCGCTGTAGATCTGTCAAAGTAACTGATTGACTAGACAAATAATATTTAAGTAAAAACGCTCAAGTTGTAGTTTTGCAACTTGGGCGTTTTTACTTTTAAGCGCTGCGCGATCACCATGCAGTGAAATGAGATAATAAAAAGTAATTTTGACCAGTTAATTATTATTGCCTATTCGAGCGGTGGATAGAACGCATTCTTGAAATAGTCAACATGTTCTTTTCCTGATTTGGTGATGATGATCGAAAAGACGTCGAACCGCGAAGGATAATTAATCTGGTGAAGCCGTAGATAAGCATTCGCAGCACGTACCGTCCGCACAATCTTTCGTTTGTCAACTGCATCTTCAGGACGGCCCCATCTGCCCGTAGAACGGGTTTTGACCTCTACGAATACTACTTCTCCTGTCTCTACGTCAAAAGCAATGATATCTAGCTCATAGGAACGTGCCTTCCAGCGGGTTTCCATAATCTGTAAGCCCAGACCCTTCAGATAGTTGACCGCTATCTCTTCTCCTTTGATGCCGAGTTGATAAGGCTGGGAGATTTCTTTCGGTTTGGACTCTGTATTCTTTTGTTCTGTTTGGGAAGTATCGCGGGTCAGTCCTTCACTACATGAGTGTCCAAGGCAAAGACCCTCTCCAAGTTTCCCGCCGTCTCAATGCAATCTGTTTTGGCAGAAAGATCATCTACCATATTGACGATGATAGCCTCCTGGGTGCAAGGAGTAACAGGCGAACCATATTCCTTCTGTCCGTGATGTGCCAGCACACAGTGAACGATGCGCTTGATTTCCTCTTCATCTATGCCCTCCTGCATGAGATAATTGTACAGATTGTGAGATGAGAGGAAGATGTGTCCCATCAAGAACATATCGCGTTGAGGCTCACCTTCCCGGTTGTATTCCTGACGTTTTCCGAAGTCATGGAAGAGGATGGCAAGGATGCAGCGCTCCACTTTAATAGGGTAGGGCAACACAGGATACAGACCTTCAAGCATGTGAAGCATCTGATAGGTATGCGTCACCAGTCCGCCAGGATAGGCATGATGCACGGAGGTGGCTGCAGGTACGTCGATGTAGCGTTCGTAGAGTCCCAATCCGTAGCGTTCGATGATTGGTTTTAGTTTCTCATCCGTGCAGTAGGTAAGCAAATGCTCTATGCACTGATTCCATTCCTCCTTCTTTGTAGGGTGAGGCATGAGGTTCCAGAACGGATGGCTCTCGGTCAGAACCTTGATATTTGAGATGTTCGAGCAGTCTATTGATTTCTTGCCGTCTTGGTCTCTGATAGCACTAAATTGTGCTACTTGTCCAACTTTAGGTCCCATGTTAGGCGGACATTCCCAGACAGTGATGGGAAAAGAATCCTGTGCATTGCGAACTTTGAGATTGGAATAGGGGCGACCATTACGCGCAACGAGGTCTTGCCGCTGTAAGATGAGATATTCTACCATAAAAAGATGATTGATGTTTCATTGAATAGATATCAGGTCTGGAGTAACAATAAAAAAGGAAAACCGGCATCTGGACGTGATGAAACTCCAGTAATATAGGTTTAGGAGCTGCGGTCCGCCTCCGTAATCTTCCGAGTGGATCCTTTATCAGGATGCCCTATCCGGTGGTACCAGTGTTCGTGGCGTCGCATAGTTCGGTAGCGCGCCTTCAGCTTGCGCTTGACTCCTGTCAAGTAAAAATCGATGAGTTTCCCGCTCTACATTAATCCGGTTTTCCGTGCGCAAAGATAATCTATTTTTGCTGTTAATCCAAATTTTTATTATGTTTTTTCATAACAAAGGTCCTATTTTGTCTTATGCTACCAGTCATGCATAGAAAACCTCATCAAAATTGCTGCTATCACTGTAAAATGGTTGACTGAAGACACATTGTCCATTCTATATTATATTATATGAGACGAGGCTGTGTCAAAAGCCACATATCAAATAACAAATATCAAGTATCACCACCTACGCTACAGTCTATATTAGTGAAGTGGTGATACCTGATATTTGATGATTAGGAGTTGATGTCAACTTTTGACACAGCTCACTCTCACTATGAATATTGCTGAGTGGTCTTCTGTTTACCTGCCCTTTCCGCAGCAGTTCTTGTATTTCAGACCAGATCCGCAAGGACATGGATCATTACGTCCGATGTGTGGCTCATTTGCAATAGGCTTGCGCTGTACGTCACCAGAAGCGCTTGCATGGCTTGCCTGCATCTGGCTGAAGTCCTGACGCTTCTCTGGTTCTGCCTCCTTAAACTCCTGTGTAGGCTGTTGTGGAGCAGTCTGTACTGGCTGTGGAGCCTCTGCCACTTCAGCTGCTTGCTGCTGCTGTGGTGCTGGTTCTGGAATGTAAATCTGTGCACGCATCAGAACACTCACGGTGCGAGTGTTGAGCGTGTTGACCATGCGCTCGAAGATTCGATAAGACTCAAGCTTATAGATAAGGAGAGGATCCTTCTGCTCATAGTGGGCATTCTGGGTATTCTGCTTCAAGTCATCAAGATCACGAAGGTTCTGCTTCCAAACATCATCAATGTTGTGGAGCATAATTGCCTTCAGGAAATTCTTCATGATGTTCTTACCGTTGGTCTTGGCTGCCTCCTCCAGACTGCATGGAATCTGATATACTCGCATACCATCAGTCATAGGAATCATAATGTTACGCACATTACGGTTTTCAGCCTGTACGCGCTCCCAGAGTTCAACGAGGCGTGGACCAATGGTTTCTGCCATCTGATCAGCGTGGCGGTTGAACTTGCCCATAGCTGCATCATAGATCTTGTCAGTCATCTGATCTGCATCCATACGCTTCACCTCATTCTCGGCGAATGGTGGCTCGATGGCGAAGATACGCATGATATCCTGCTGGAACTGATCCCAGTCAGTTGTCTGGTTGAGTTGGGTAGCAAGGATGCCAGCCACATTGTAAGTCATGTTCATGAAGTCAATGCCGATGCGCTCACCCATGAGGGCATGACGACGCTGGGCATAGACTACTTCACGCTGCTTGTTAAGTACGTCATCATATTCAAGCAGACGCTTACGGATACCGAAGTTGTTCTCCTCGACCTTCTTCTGCGCAGTCTCGATGCTCTTGTTGAGCCATGGGTGCTCAATTACATCATCTTCCTGCATGCCGAACATCTTGGAGTCCATAACCTTGGCGATACGGTCAGAACCGAAGATACGCATCAGGTTGTCCTCAAGTGAAACGAAGAAAACAGAAGAACCAGGGTCACCCTGACGACCTGAACGTCCGCGGAGCTGACGGTCAACTCGACGTGACTCATGACGCTCGGTACCGATGATTGCCAGACCACCTGCAGCCTTAACCTCGTCAGTCAACTTAATATCCGTACCACGACCAGCTATGTTGGTAGCAATGGTTACCACACCATAGTTCTTTTCTACCTCTACCTGCTTGCCATCGATGGTTTCGATGACCTTCGTAGGAATGGTACGACCAGCCTGAGCCACAATGTCTGCCTCCTTCTGATGGAGCTTGGCGTTGAGTACGTTGTGCTTGATCTTGCGTAGGTCGAGCATCTTTGAAAGCATTTCGGAAATCTCTACGGAAGTGGTGCCCACGAGTACTGGACGGCCAGCCTTGACATACTCCTCAATTTGAGCAATGACAGCCTTATACTTGGCGCGCTTGGTCTTGTAGACACGGTCGTTCAGGTCTTCACGAGCAATAGGACGGTTAGTTGGAATTGAAACTACGTCAAGCTTATAGATGTCCCAGAACTCTCCAGCCTCTGTTTCAGCCGTACCGGTCATACCAGCCAGCTTGTGATACATACGGAAGTAGTTCTGGAGTGTGATTGTAGCATAGGTCTGGGTGGTAGCCTCAATGCGTACGTGCTCTTTAGCCTCTACTGCCTGATGCAATCCGTCGCTCCAGCGGCGTCCCTCCATGATACGGCCAGTCTGCTCGTCCACAATCTTAACCTTTCCATCCTCGCTGATCACATAGTCAACGTCCTTGTCAAACATTGTGTAAGCCTTCAGCAGCTGATCCACAGCATGTACACGTTCAGCCTTGGTGGTGTATTCAATCATGAGCTTGTCCTTGCGCATGATTTTCTCCTCATTGCTGATGTCCAGCTTTTCAATCTCTGCCATCTCTGAACCTACGTCAGGAAGTACGAAGAACTTTGGATCTTCTGCAGCGCCAGTAAGTTCCTCAATACCCTTATCTGTGAGATCTACCTGCTTGTTCTTCTCTTCGATAGCGAAATAAAGAGGCTCAAGGGCAACGTGCATCTGACGCTGATTGTCCTGGAGATAGAATGCCTCGGCGCGGAGCATCTCCTGCTTGACACCTGGTTCAGACAGGAACTTGATAAGTGCAGAGTTCTTTGGCCATGCACGGTAAGCACGATAAAGCTGGGTAGCACCTTCGTCCTTGGTCTGCTTATCCTCTGAATTGACCTTCTTCTTTGCTTCGTTGAGGTACTGGTTAGCAAGCGCCTTCTGCTTCTGAACTACGCGCTCTACGCGATCACGGAATTCCTGATAGAGCTGTTCGTCCGTATTGCCGGTCACGCGTGGAGTAGGACCAGAGATGATAAGTGGTGTACGGGCATCGTCAATCAATACAGAGTCCACCTCATCCACAATGGCAAAGTTGTGCTCACGCTGTACGAGATCCTCTGGATGAGAAGCCATATTGTCACGGAGGTAGTCAAAGCCGAACTCATTATTGGTACCAAAGGTGATATCGCAGTTATAAGCCTGACGACGTTCATCTGAATTTGGCTGATAGCGGTCAATGCAATCTACTGTCAGACCATGGAACTGGTAGATTGGGCCCATCCACTCGCAGTCACGCTTGGCGAGGTAGTCGTTCACGGTTACGACGTGTACACCACAATGGGTCATAGCATTGAGGAATACTGGGAGCGTAGCCACGAGGGTTTTACCTTCACCGGTAGCCATCTCGGCAATCTTGCCTTGATGCAGTACGGTACCACCGAAGAGCTGTACATCATAGTGTACCATGTCCCATTTGATGACATTTCCACCAGCCATCCATGATGACTTATAGATAGCCTTATCACCCTCAATGGTCACGAAATCCTTGGTTGCAGCCAGCTTACGGTCCATCTCGGTAGCAGTGACTTCAACGGTTTCATTGTTGGCAAGACGGTAGCCAGTATTCTTGACGATTGCGAATACTTCAGGCAGGAACTCGTTGAGCTTCTGCTCATGTGTGTCGCGAATCTGCTTCTTCAGCTTGTCTATCTCGTTCCATACAGCTTCACGCTTCTCAACCTCCAGGGTCTCTACCTTGTCCTTGAGTTCCTGGATGCGGTCTCTCTCTGCCTTGACGCAATCCTGAAGTTCCTGCATCATAGCCTGTGTGCGTGCACGTAACTCGTCATTACTGAGTTTCTCGATGTTCGGATAGATCGCCTTAACCTTGTCCACCCATGGCTGGATGAGCTTCATGTCACGGCTTGACTTGTCACCGAAGAGTTTTTTCAAAAAATCGTTTAATCCCATATTTTATTTTTTTATTATTTTCTATATTAATGTATAACTGTTATCTTATCGGAAGCTCTCTGCATGTAGATGGGGCCCTGATCCTGATGGATTTTGCCACCGTCGGAGCAATCGCAGTTGCCTCTACCGGAGCAGTTACACGTTCAGCCTTGACTCTGCCAGGGGCAAAGAGGATGGCTGGTCCTGGATAAATGTCATGTCTTGTCTGCTGACTGGGTTGAGATCTGTCATCCAGTCTTAATCTCCATCCGGATTCCAGAATGACTATCAGATCACCGCCTGAACGTTTGTTGTAGCCGTTTCTGACACGGATAATTCTTCGGCTGTAGTCCTGATGGAGCAGTTGCTGTGTGGTATATACCTCTTCTACACCGGAGAAGAGCGATACGAGTTCCGCTGCCTCTTTGGCGACATCCTCCACCTTCAGCTGTTTTTGTTCTATCAGTTGGTGGTTCAGGTATATCTGGCCTTCATTGAAGCCCTCCACCCATTGACCCTGTCCATGCAGGGATATCAGATGGGAATTAAGAAGGGCGGTGCAGCGGTTGGCATTGAACTCTGCCGTTGCCAGTGTCGGGATGTCATCTGCTGTGTCGTCAGTCTCTCCGGTAGCCATCAGGTAGATGATGGCATTCTGCAGGCCTACGGCTCGGTCAATATGCTGTAGCAGGTTCTCCATCGTTTCGTCCAGACGGAGATATGTATCCTGCAGTTCTGACGCATAGACGGAGGTCTTGTTATGCTGGTAAGTTCCTGCATAGAAGGTCAGCTGCAGCATGTCTGTAGTGCCTTGCAGTCCAAGCCGGGAGTTGGTAATGAACTGTTTCGCCATCTTCAGAATGGCATCGTTGACCAGAGGAGAGGTCTTGAACCACTGGTAGTTGACCTGTTTGCCGTTTTGTACGAATTTATGCGTGAATCCCGGGCTCGCTTGGAGCAAAGGCGCTATCCTGTCTGCCCCCGTACTGATGGTCTGTGATGTCCAGCTGGAAGATAGAGGATCAACGAAAAGCGGAGTCTTTGAATTGTTCTGCTGGGAGACGTAATTTGGGAAGTCGTTGTAGAATGTAGTGGATGCCCAATGCCCCGTCTTGTCATCAATCCAGAAGACGCCATCAGCTGAATGTCCACCAGCAATGAGCGCCTGTTCTGCTTCAGGTGCAATGCTATAGACCTTGCCTCGCATCTGGGTAGCCACCTTGAGCTCGTCGCCCAGCGTAGTGCCTATCAGGGCTTTGGGCGACCAGAATCCGTCCGTAGCAAATCCGATGTAGTCACGGTCCTGAAAGATAGAGTGACGCTGCAGTGTCTGGAGATCGAAGATAAAACGTGAGGTGATTCCATTCTGGTAAGGATAGCTTCCCGTTGCCAGGGTTGCTATGGCAGAGGTGGCATCCGGATTGTCCAGATCAAATACTACATTCTCAAGGAAAAGTCCCTCTTCCATCAACCTGCGGAATCCACCTTGAGTCAGTTTAGACTGAAGTGCCTGCAGATAGTCTGACCGGAGCTGGTCAATGGTGATGCCAACAATAAGACGTGGTGGTTTGTTCCCATCACGTGAATCTGGCTGTGCGGCAAAGACTGGCAGTGTATTGATCACTGTCAGCAATACTAATGACGTAGCAAGAGTCGATATGTTGTATTTGCCGTTCACAGAATTAGAGGCTTTTATTTGTTTGTTTTTCGGACAATACCGAAGTGCATGAAGCTCCTGAGCAGCAGGGTTGCCAGCAGCAGGAGGAAGGCATTAGGGCAATATTGTCCGTTCATCCAGTCAAGAATTACATATAATATAATGGCTGCAAAAGTAATGCCAAAATACACTCGGCATACCTTATCTATCTTTTTGAACCAGATCAGTACTGCCATTATGACATGGGTAGGCAGTAACCACAGGCAATTGATATTGTGATCCACTGCCGGATGCAGGCTGAAGAAATTCAGGAACCAGACGATAAGTCCCGTAATTCCAACGCTCAGTAATACTATGCTGTCGAATGTATTGGAGAGGATCCGGACGGACTTTTTCTGACGGAGGTCCGAATAGTTCAGCCCGCTGATCAGTAAGGCGATGAGTATCACTAATCCAAACACCGTATTGGGCGCGATTGGGTCAGTGCTGTTGATAGCTTCCTCTATATCCTGACGCATTACGAGCAGGGTGTCAGTATGCTCAACGATAGGAGTCATCCAGCGGTTCTCACCTACCTGCATAGGAATCTCTGCATGCTCCAGAGCTTGCATAAGGTAATCTGGCAGGAACATCTGCTCTTTGTAGAGGGTCGGAATGTCTGAACGAACTGCTACAGCAAGTGCAATACCAAAATCCAGCCAGTTATCAGTTCCAGTTTTCTGCTGTACCATCTGACGGAGCGTGATGGCATTGGTCCATGCAGAGTCATATCGGATTGTATGATCCGTTGATTGGTTCAGCAGGTTGTAGGGACGAGTCGAACAGTTGTCAAAGAAGTAACTGTAGCGGTAAGTCCTGTTTTCAGGACGATAGTTGACCAGAAGTCTGTGTATCATGTCCTGACATTGAGCAGAATCCAACCTCAACCATTGTTCCACCATGCCGAGGCCACGACGTCTGTAGCCTTCAATGAAGTCACTTGTATATTGCGCTCCCAGCTGATAGTCAGTCTCACCTTTGACGAATCTGTAAACAAAGTTTGGCGCGTTGAAAGAGAAGACTCCGTAGTGAAAAGTGATATCCAGACCAGCATATCTTTGATCCTGGATTCGGATGCCAGCATGACCGAATCGCTCGTAAGCGTCCGGTCCGGAAGAACAAGTCAGATAGCTGATTCGGACAGAATCAGAAAATTCTAATTGCGCATGCGCGTGCAAAAAAATAAAAAGCGCACAAAACGCCAATAAAGCCTTCTTTATCATAACCGCATAAATGAAGCATCCGTATGCATGTAAGCTACGGACGCCTCAATACATTGGGGAAACTTGTTTTTCAGAAAAGATTAGGCCTTAGCCTTTTCCATAGAGACCTTGCGGAACTCCTTAAGAGCCTTAATCAGCTCGATCGCATTCTTACGTGCACGCAGACCAGCAGCCTTGTTGCCCTTGAGAGCCTGAGCTGAAGCATCTGCATTGAAAGCAGTTGACAGTTCATTAATCTTCTTTACCAGTTCTTCCATAGTAATAAAGTTTTATTGGGTTTATGTTGCAGTAAATCCTTATTTTGTGGTTGCAAATGTAAGTAGAATTATCTTTATTACCTCACAAATCCCTGAAAAAAATCTCTTTTACCCCATATTTTTCACTATTTTCGTATTTTTTTATACTTTTTAAGCAAAAAAACATTACATAATTGGGAAAAAAGGACTACCTTTGCCGCAATTTCTACGGTATTAATGCCATTTATCATAGAAAAAGTATTTGTAAATAAACAGTTATGCATTTCGCTATCATCGCAGCTGGTGAGGGAGCCCGCCTTCGTGAGGAAGGTATTGCTCAACCAAAGCCTCTTGTCTCTGTAGGTGGAGTCCCTATGCTGGGCAGATTGATTGATCTGTTTCAGCGTATGGATGCGGAGAGTATCTCTGTTATTTGCAATGAGTCATCTCCTGAGGTAGCAGAATATTTGTCTGCCAGGTGCAGTTCGGTGCCAGATTTGCGTTTCATTGTGCAATCCACCCCAAGTTCCATGCATAGCTTGGCTGCCCTCTCTCATATTTTGCCTGAAGGTCGGTTCTGCCTAACCACAGTTGACACGATATTTCAGGAGTCATCCTTCCGCGCTTATGTTCATGCTTGTGAAAAGTGTGATGCAGACGGACTTTTTGTAGTCACCCCATACGTTGATGATGAAAAACCACTCTGGGTAGAGGTTGCCAGTGATTCTGGAAATACAATTCGCGGTTTCTATGATCAGGAGTCGGATTTCTCTTCTCATGCGCAGCATTTGGTGAGTGGCGGTATCTATTGCCTGGATACGCGGACCGCTCTGCCTGTACTGCAGGAGTGTCTGGAGCAGGGGCAGAGCAGAATGAGGAATTATCAGCGTGCTCTTCTGGCAGCCGGTCTTCGGCTCAAAGCCTGCATTTTCCCGAAAGTGATGGATATTGATCATGCCGAAGATATTCGTAAAGCAGAGAAATGGCTGGCAGAAGGATAAGTATGTGAGCTATGCAACGGGATATAAAGGTGCTGTTAGTCTATCGGGCTCCAGAGCATAGTCCGAACAATGTGTCAAGGGATGCTGCTATCCTGGATGCGGTAGGTGAACGCCTGCGCAGGGCATCATGCCACGTTGATACATGTGTCGAATCCGGCGTTTGGCAGGCTGATCTTGAGTCTTATGATGTAATATTCCACATGGCTCGTCGGCTTTCTTCTATCCTTCGGTTGGAGCAGCTTGGTCACCCTGTGATATTCAATGCTCCTCAAGGCGTTCGTCATGTTGCCCAAAGTCGAGAACTCATGCTGATGCTCTTGGAGTCAGCCGGAGTCAGGATCCCTCAATGGTGGGCTTATGAGCCGGAGACAGATGAGATGTTTGTATGCGAACCACAGTTGCAGCAGCTGTTGCCCGGATGGGTTAAGGCCATGCGTCCGGATGGTGCCCAGCCTGATGACGTCTCTTTTGTCAGCACACCGCTGGAGGCTGATAGCCGTATTCTGGAATTGTCTGCCCAGCTGGTGCCGGATATCATCGTGACCAAGCACTTGGAGGGTGATCTGATCAAATGTTACTGCGTATGTGGGAGTGACGGTGAGGTCTCTATGATCCATTGGTTCTATCCGCAGGATGCCTCTTACAGTAAGTTTGGCAACGCAGAGCAGCACAATAGTCCTCTGTGCCGTATTCCGTTTGACGCAGTACGTTTGCGCCACCTTGCGGTTCAGATTGCGTCAGCTCTTGATCTGCAGATATTCGGATTTGATGCCATCGTAGAGTCAGCGGATGACATCACTGTGATAGATGTCAATGACTGGCCTACCTTCGGAGTTTGCCGTGAAGAGGCAGCAGATGCCATTGTCCAACTAATTGAATAGAATATGCTTTCACCAGAACAGCAACAACAATATGAGGCGTCACTCAAACATCCCGACGTGGAGGAACCGATTGATCTCTGGTTCTACCGTCCTATGGGATTCCGTCTTGCCCTGTTGGGAAAGCGAATGAGATGGACACCTAATCAGATCACCATAGCCAGTATCTTTCTGGGCATGGGTTGTGGTTTGCTGCTTTATCCGCAGAGTATGCTTTTGAATCTGGTGGGTATTCTTCTGCTTGTGATGGCTGATATTTGTGACAGTTCGGACGGGCAGCTTGCCCGACTGACGGGACAGTACAGCCAGTTGGGACGCATCCTTGACGGTGCTGCTGGAGATTTCTGGTTTGCGGCAATATATATATGTATATGTTTCCGCCTTCATGCCGAATGGGGCATCTGGTGCTGGTTACTGGCAGCTATGGCAGGCGCATGCCATTCGCAGCAGGCAGCTATGGCTGACTATTATCGCCAGTTTCATCTGCTTTGTGTCAAGGGTAAAGCTGGATCAGAGCTGGATGATGCGGAGGATGTATCACAGCAATATGCTCATACCCGATTTAGTGATGATCCGGTGCAGAAGGTTTTCCTCTGGTTCTATCGCAACTATACCCGGGGACAAGAGCGGTTGACTCCCCAGATGCAGCGGTTACGCAAATTGCCTTATGATCCATTGGCTTTGCGCCCGCAGACACGACCGCTGATGCCCATTGCCAATGCGCTGACATTTAACTGCCGAGCCATTACATTATTCTTGTCTGTCCTTATAGGTCATCTCTGGCTCTATTGGATAGCTGAACTGACAGTTTTCAATGCTTTGGCTATCTACATGGTGGTGCGTCATGAGTCTATCTGCAGGAAGACGGCTGAAGGTCTTGGTCAAAATACCGTGTCGCAGCCATGAGACGAAGTACAGTCACGCGATGGGCAAAACCTCTGATTTTTGTCCTTTGTCTGGGATTGCTGGTCTGGATGGTCATTCAGGCGGGAGTAGCTGCCTTATGGGCAGCACTTTGTTCCATGCCCGGCACCATCGCACTGTGTGTGTTGGTGTGGGGAGTTGGATACCTGTTCAATGCCGCCTCTTTCAGGGAGGTATTGTATGGCATTAATCCCTCCTTGCGCAGCGGAATGAGCTACTGGAGTATTCTGCGGCTTACCGTCACAGGTTATGCCATCAATTATGTTACCCCTTTCGGGTTGTTGGGTGGTGAGCCTTATCGCGTCCTGGTGCTTAAAGAGCAGATGGGGACCCAGGAAGCATCTCGTGCCGTAGTGCTTTACTCCTCGATGCATATTGCTTCACATCTCTGCTTCTGGGTCGTGTCTGCACTGGTTGCTCTCTGGATGTTCTATCTGGAACGAACAGGCACTCCTAATGCAGTGGAGGCAATCACTCTGGCGGGCGTATTGAATCTGTTTGATTGGCGCAGGCTTACTGTAGGTGTCCGTTACAAGGCATTGGCATACGAGTTTGTGAGTCGCATGATCAATGTGATTGAGTATATGCTGATCATGCAGGCGCTCGGATTTGAGTCGTTTGGCTATGTGGAGTCACTGCTTTGCGTGGCATTCAGTTCGCTCTTTGCCAACGTGCTCTTCTTTTCGCCCATGCAGATGGGCACACGTGAGGGAGGCATCCTGCTGTCACTGCAATATCTGCTTCCACAGGTGCCCCAGCAGGAACTGCTTCAGGTGGCTCTTGGCTTGAGCTTTGCCACACGTATCAGGGAAATCATCTGGATTGCCATCGGACTGATGGGGATGAAGAGGTGATCACATCTCCCTGTTACCTACTTATCGCAACAAAAAATATATATATAATGAAAGGTTTGATTCTTGATTATGGTGCTACCATTGATAGTAATGGAAAACATTGGTCAGAGGTGCTATGGGAAGGCTACTGTCAGTGCTCTCTTCCTATCACGAAGGAGCAGTTCCGTGAGGCATACATCTACACGGAACGCTATGTATCCTTTAATCCGGTCATCCAGCCTGATTACAACTTCTTTGAGTTGATGCAGGTCCGTGTAGGCATCCAGATGGATTATCTTATTCAGCAGGACTGGCTGGGCGAGGAGATTCTCACCACAACGCTCAAGGTGCTGTCAGAAGGAGAGGTTCCTATCATTGATGATGTCCATGAACTGGCACAGCACTTCGTTGATATCATTGCCGGTTACTGTTATGATTACGCCCGCCGTTGCACACTTGAGGCAACATCACTCATCGAAAAGGTTTCAGAGGTATATGAATGTGCTCTGGTGAGCAATTTCTACGGCAATCTTAAGGCTGTCCTTCAGGATTTCGGACTTGCCCGTTGCTTCCGGTTTGTCATTGATTCTGCTGAAGTAGGTATCCGCAAGCCTGATCCTGCTATCTTCCAGCTGGCTATTGACAAGCTGAACCTTAAGCCAGAAGATGTGACGGTGATAGGTGACAGCTACAGGAAGGATATCTTACCTGCCTTGAGCCTGGGCTGCAAGGCAATCTGGATTAAGGGTTCCAACTGGGATCAGTCAGATGACAGTATCCAGTATGAGCCTTGTGCTACATCTATTCTTCAGCTCTACGATATGCTTCAGTAGGCAAGATACCTAGCTGTGAGTATTGGAGCGCATCCGTATCCGTCTGTTCTTAACCGACAGGCGGATATCTTGTAGTCAATAGTGTGTATTCTTCCTCTGCAAGTGGTACAAGTTATTGTTTTTTTGCTTATCTTTGCAGTCGAAAAATTACATTTATTCTTTCTATATTATATGACTCTTCGCGACATAAAGATTGGACAGCGTGTCATCGTGACCCATGTGGGTGGAGAAGGTGCTTTGCGTCAGCACTTCCTTGATATGGGTTTGATACCAGGCACTTTGGTGCAACTGATAAAATATGCACCGATGGGTGATCCTATGCAGCTCCTTCTGCATGGGTATCTGCTCACGTTGCGTCTGGATGATGCTGCCCAGATAGATGTTTCGGTGGATGTGCCTGCACCAAAGCCAAGGCCTGAAATACACTCGCGCATCGAGCACCCAGGTTTGGGTGAGGGTGGCCGTTATCATGAGGAGGAGGAGCGCCGGCGCTCACAGCTCCATCTGGAGCAGCATACCGAGCAGCCCCCAGTGAGTGATGACAGGCTCTCATTCGCGCTTGTGGGCAACCAGAACTGTGGCAAGACCACTCTCTTCAATCAGCTTACTGGTTCAAACCAGCATGTGGGCAATTTCCCCGGAGTGACGGTTGACAGAAAGTCCGGACCTATCAAGGGCTATCCTGATACGCTCATCACGGATCTTCCGGGCATCTATTCGCTCTCTCCTTATAGTGCAGAGGAGGTTGTTTCCCGAAAGTTTATTCTGGATGAACGTCCTCCCGCCATCATCAATATTGTAGATGCCACTAACATTGAGCGTAACCTCTACCTCACCATGCAGCTTATGGAGTTGGGTGTACCGATGGTTTTGGCACTCAATATGATGGATGAGGTAGTAGGCAATGGCGGTACTATCCTCATCAATGAGATGGAGGAGGCGCTCGGCATTCCTGTAGTACCTATTTCTGCAGCAAGGAATGAGGGTGTGAACGAGTTGCTGCAGCATGCTCTCCACATAGCCCGTTATCATGAAGCCCCACGTAGGCAGGACTTCTGTGATGCCCGTGAGCATGGTGGCGCTATGCACAGATGCCTTCATGCCGTGATGCACCTGATTGAAGATCATGCCGAACGCTCTGGTTTGCCTGTCCGTTTTGCAGCCAGCAAGCTGATTGAAGGTGACTGTCTTATTCAGGAGTCTCTGCATCTTGATTGTAACGAACAGCAGCTTGTGGGTCACATCCTACGTCAGCTTGAGGAGGAGCGAGGCCTTGATCCTGCTGCTTCCATAGCGGATATGCGTTTCGGTTTTATTCAGCAGTTGAGCGCCAAGTGTGTCGTCAAGCCTCGTCGAAGCCGTGAGCAGGTACGTTCGGCAGCGCTTGACCGTGTGCTTACCGGCAAGTTTACGGCATTGCCCGCTTTCCTGCTGATTATGGCATTCATTTTCTGGTTTACGTTCAACTGGTTCGGCGACTGGCTTCAGACTCTCTTTGAGGAGGGAATCAATTCCTGTGTCTCCTGGTTGGATACAATGCTGCAGGAATGGAGTGTCAATGATGTGGTGCGTTCACTGGTCATTGATGGAGTATGTGGTGGTGTGGGTACGGTCCTTTCGTTCCTCCCACTCATCCTAATCCTTTTCTTCTGGCTCTCCATGCTTGAGGATTCGGGCTATATGGCACGTATTGCTTTCGTGATGGATAAGCTGTTGAGGCGTATTGGTTTGTCCGGGCGCTCTGTGGTGCCTATGCTCATCGGTTTCGGATGTTCCGTGCCGGCGGTACTCTCTACCCGCACGCTTCCTTCCGAACGTGACCGCCGCCTGACCATCCTGCTCACTCCTTTTATGTCTTGTACTGCCAAACTGCCCATCTATGCCTTCTTCTGTGCAGCCTTCTTTCCGCATCATGGAGGCATGGTGATGTGCTCGCTGTATCTGCTGGGCATCCTGGTAGGTCTGATTATGGCATTGCTGTTCAAGAACTCTCTGTTCAAGGGCGAGGCTGTTCCTTTTGTCATGGAGCTGCCTTGCTATCGAATGCCGGGTTGGCGTAACGTGCTTATGCTCCTTTGGGACAAGGCACGTGACTTCCTCCAGCGCGCCTTTTCGGTCATCTTCCTTGCCAGTATTGCCATCTGGTTCCTGCAGAATTTTGATTATCGACTGACTCCTGTTGATGATGCCTCCCAGAGTATCCTTGCCCAGTTGGCTGGACTCATAGCGCCACTTTTCTCTCCGCTTGGTTTTGGTGACTGGCGTTGGGTGACGGCTCTGATTTCTGGTTTCATGGCAAAGGAGAGTGTGGTGAGCACACTGGGCATTCTCTTCCCTGATGAGGAGAGTATCTTTATGGTTCTCAATGCCTCCAGCTGTTATGCCCTTCTGGTGTTCTGCCTTCTCTATACCCCTTGTGTGGCAGCCATTGCCTCCATTCGTAGGGAATTAGGTAGCCGTTGGGCAACGTATATCGTGATAGGCCAATGTCTGATTGCTTACATTGTGGCACTTCTTGTGTATCTCATCTTCTGACGCCATGACCATAGTAATACTTCTCTTGCTCCTTCTGGGAGTTGTCTGGGCGGTCAGGACGATTCGCCATTCTCCATCTGGTTGCTCCTGCGGACATTGTGATTCAGCTCATCCGACGTGTCGGAATGGATGTTCCGGATGTGCGACAACCCATCTGACCCCTCCGGACAGTTGTCCCAAAGGTGCGGCACCCAATCCGACGCATCCGCAGGTCCTTCCGTGACTCTTGGCAGCTGATCCGACACGTCGGGAGGTTCACCCATGACTCTTGGCAGCCAATCCGACACGTCGGGAGGTTCACCCATGACTCTGGGCAGCCAATCCGACACGTCGGGAGGTTCAACTGATATGACTGACGGGCATTCAGAGGTGTAACCGATGTTTTATGCAAAATTATGCGATGCCGAACCAGACTTTTTATAGTTTTTAGCCCAATAATGACAACCAAATATACCAATAAAGCCTCGATAATATAAAAATCGAGGCTTTATTTTTACTCAAAAAACTATCTGTTTGGAAGGAAATGTATTTTTAGGTATATTTGCGCAAAATAATATAATTACGAATCTAAACAAAAAACACAATGGATAATCGTAAAGTTGCCCTCATTACGGGTGTGACAGGTCAGGATGGTTCCTATTTGAGTGAGTTCCTTCTCGCTAAGGATTATGAAGTACATGGTATCATCCGTCGTTCGTCAGTTGACTATCGAGAACGTATTGCCCACCTTGAAGGCAAACCAAATTTCCACCTGCATTATGCTGATATGGGTGACTCAATGTCGCTCGTCAAGCTCGTTGGTAAGGTAATGCCTACCGAGATTTATAACCTTGCTGCTCAAAGCCATGTGCAGGTTAGTTTTGATGCTCCAGAGTTTACGGCTGACGTTGATGCCGTAGGTGTATTGCGCATCCTGGAGGCTGTTCGCACCAACCATCTGGAGAAGACCTGCAAGATCTATCAGGCTTCTACTTCCGAGCTTTATGGTAAGGTAGAGGAGGTGCCTCAGAATGAGAAGACACCTTTCCATCCTTATTCTCCTTATGCCGTTGCCAAGTTGTATGGCTATTGGATCATCAAGGAGTATCGTGAGGCATATAATATGTTCTGCTGCTCTGGTATCCTCTTCAATCATGAGTCAGAGCGTAGAGGCGAGACCTTCGTGACCCGTAAGATCACATTGGCAGCTGCCCGTATTGCTCAAGGCAAGCAGGATTGCCTCTATTTGGGTAATCTTGATTCCCTGCGTGACTGGGGTTATGCCAAGGATTATGTGGAGTGTATGTGGCTGATTCTGCAGCATGACAAACCAGAGGATTTCGTTATCGCTACAGGCGTGCAGCATACCGTCAGGGAGTTCGCCACTCTTGCCTTCCATTATGCCGGCATTGAGCTCCGTTGGGAGGGTGAGGGCGTCAACGAGAAGGGTATTGACCAGAAGACCGGTAAGGTGGTCGTAGCCGTTAGTGAAGATTTCTATCGTCCAACGGATGTAGTCAATCTCTGGGGTGATCCAACCAAGGCAAAGAATGAATTGGGTTGGAATCCGCAAACCACCTCATTTGAGCAGCTTGTTGCCTTGATGGTCAAGCATGATATGGAGAAGGTTGCAGCTGATCATGTAGCAAGTGTGATGCGTACCAACCTTGCCGAATACCTTGAGAAGGGTATCACAAAGTAAATTCCATCAAAAGAAATGGATGCCAGCGGTCATTGGCATCCATTTTCTGTTTCTTAAATCCGTGCCAAAGGTTTTGGCGTCCATTTCACGATTGTGAAATCCGTGCCAGCAATCTTGGCGTCCATTTCATGATTGTGAAATCTATGCCAAAGGTCCTGGCATCTATTTCATGATTGTGAAATCCATGCCAAAGGTTCTGACGTCCATTTCATGATTGTGAAATTTTATAATTCTCCAACAAAAAAAATCAAAAGAAATCAATGCCTGTGTGCTACTATCATTTGATTTCTTTTGATTTCTTTTGTCGGATATAAAATACCTTTGTCGGATTAAAAATACCTCTGTCGGGTTAATCCCTTTATCGGTTCTAAATAGAGACAGCACCTACTTCAAGAACTCGAACACCTTGGTCAGATACTTTGTGCAGCAGAGGAAGAAGTTGCTGTAGTACCCGTTTGCACGGCATGCCTTGGCATCCTCATGCGTTAGCACCATACGGCTTCGGAAACTGTTGTTGCTCAAACCGCCCGTACGCATCGTGACCATATCCTTCTTGATGTACGAAGCGCCAATCTTATATTTGCAGAAGAGGCGAACCATCATCTCATAATCCGAGGCCAGCTCATAATCAAGCGAATAGTGTCCGGCTTTCATCATTGCCTCCCGCCTGATATAGAAGGCAGGATGGGCAGGCATATAGCCGAAACGAAGCTTCCATGGCGAGAAACTTGCCGAACTGTAATACCGTACCACACGATCAAGATTATCGGCATTGACGTAATGCACATCACCATAGACAGCCGAGACGGACGGATGCTTGCGCAACTTATTGATGACCGTCTCAAGCACATCATCCGACGTATAGAAGTCGTCACTATTGAGAATGCCAATCACATCCCCCTTGACGCGATCCAAACCCTTATTCATTGCGTCATAAAGGCTTTTATCCGGTTCGCTTATCCAGTGCATTTTACCCTCAAACCGTGGCTCATAGCTTCGGATAATGTCGAGCGTTCCATCAGTCGAACCTCCATCAATGACCCAGCATTCGATATCCTTATACGTCTGGCGCAAAATGGATTCGAGCGTATCAGCCAAAGTTTTGGCACTATTGAAGGCTGTTGTTATTATTGATACAGTCATGTCCTTTTGGGGGAGAGTGTAAGCCTGATTATGCCTGAGAGCCAATCCATAGCAGTATCATGGCTATGATGACAAACAGCAGGTCGATAGACTTGGATTTAATATTTTTCTCTTTGAAGAAGACCCATCCGCAGATAAAGCCCACAATGACGCCTGACCTTCGCACCAGTGAGGTGACGGAGATAAGTGCATCCGGATAGGAGAGGGCATAGAAGTAACAGAAGTCCGCTACTGAAAGGAAGATGGAGATAAGCGGAATCTGCCAACGCCAATGGAAAGGGTGTTTTTCCCTATGGCGCTTGGGTGCCCAGCAGATCAGGCATACGATGCCCATCATCAGCACCTGATAGAAGTTGTACCAGGACTGGATGATCATCTTGTCGAACCCGCGGTTAGGCCAGATGCCAAAGAGCCCTTGTCCGTTGGCAGGATCGCCTACCAGAAACTTGTCATACAATCCCGATATCGCTCCCACCATTGTGCCGGCAATCACCATCCAGATCCATACCGAATGGCGGATGGAGATACCCTCCTTCTTGCCGCTGTGGCTGATCAAACCAAAGGCAAGGATGGAGATGATCACACCTGCCCACTGCCAGGCATTGAGCTGTTCGCCAAAGATGAAGATGGCTCCCAGCAGTACCAGAATGGGACGTGTGGCATTGATGGGTGAGGCAATGGTGATAGGGAGATGCTTGAGCCCATAGTAGGCACAGATCCATGAAATCAGCACGATGGCCGATTTAAGGATAATGTAGCCATGGATGGAGGCATCCTGAATAGGGGGTATGTAGAGGGGGCTGTCAGCGGCTATATGTCCCTGGGCAGAAAGTATGACCAGAGGCAGGAAGATGCATGAACAGAATACCGTATTGAGCAGCAGTACGGGAATGACGGCATTGCCACGCAACGATACCTTTTTGAACACATCGTAAAACCCCAGCAACATGGCTGAAGTGAAGGCAAGGATAATCCACATCTGGTTCAAACGGGATTACTGGATCCAGAAGGCTCCCTTGAGCGAATCGAAATATGAGTCCATCAGATCAACCGTCTTGACACGGAACTTCCTGTAGCCCTTCACCAGCTTATTGCGCTTCTTGTTGAGGGCTACACGATCAGCAATATGATCCTCGGCCGTGTAGCGGAGCATCTTGTGGTCAGGATTCTCGGCATTATATTTATAAGAGATGTGCTGCATCTTCAGCTTCACTACATTATCCTTCAGAGTGACGGTCATGACGTATGTCATCTCTGTCTGGTCAAGTGAGAGCAAAGCATCCTTGAAGGTAATAGTATGAATCACCTGCTGCTGTATCGTATTCGGCTGATCAGATGGCACCTCAATATGCTTGATGATGGCTGCATCCTGCATGCAACGGTCAAACCATACCGTCAGTTTCTTCATTGCCTCGTCTGCCTTCACATCGGCAGGAAGCTGCAGTTCGCGCACCAGATACACCTTTCCCTCCTCTTCTGGCAGAGGGGCAAGGTACTTGTCAATATGCTGTTCCACCTCTTTCTTTGAAGGGGTGAGTGGGTCAATCTGTGCGTTCAGAGTGTTGAAACACAAAGTGATGGTAAGGAGTATGAATAGAATCTTCTTCATCTGAATTGTAGTATTTTGTGGTCAAAAATGTTATACTTAATGCATCCCCAAAGTGCTTTTTCAAGCATGGCTTGCCTTAAATGCCAAAGCATAGATACGCATCTGCTTGATCATAGAGAGGAAGCCGTTGGAGCGGGTAGGAGAGAGGTTCTCTTTGAGTCCGATAGCCTCAATGAAGTAGAGGTCAGAGGAGAGAATCTCATCAGGAGTATGGTCCGAAAGCACCTGAATGACAAGGCTTACCAATCCCTTCACAATGACGGCATCACTATCGCCAGTAAAGTGGATGAGGTGCGACTGTTCGTCATAATCCGCCTGCAGCCACACACGGCTCTGGCAACCTTCAATGAGGTTCTGTGGGGTTTTGTACTTTTCATCGAGCGGCTCCAGGTTATTGCCCATCTCAATGATCATCTGATATTTATCCATCCAGTCATCAAAGGCAGAGAAGTCTTCGATGATCTGGTCTTGAATTTCGTTAATTGACATAAAAAAACTATTTTTAATTAGGAATTAGGAGTGAGGAATTTCCCATCCTCCCCCCCCCCCTGGGGGGACCGAGGGGGTCTTTTAGTCCTCTTACCACACCATATTCACCACCACATCGCCCACCCTCTGTAGTGTCTCTGTGCTGATTTTATCGAGTGTATCTTCTGTTGTATGCCAGTAAGGGAAGAAAGTGCCTTCTTCATCCATACGGGTATCAATGATGTCGATAGTTGGGATTTTGAGGATGCGGTTCACGAACACATGATCGTCCGTTATACCACCGCCCAGCTCATTAATGAAAGTCTTTGAGTATCCGAGTGAAGCAGCCGTATTCCATACCTGCTCAAGGTAGGCACTTGCATACCGCTGGCTGTAGTATTCCCGATAGAAAGTGGCATCAGCCGCACCTACCATATCGAGCAGGATACCGTATTCGGCATGATAGCCCTCCTTACGCATCTGCTTGCACCAGAGCTGGGTACCCATTGCCCACCATTCCTCATCATGAGAGCCCTTCCAGTCCTCCGGAGCGCCATAATCCTCCACATCGGTCAGGAAGATGTCAATACCTATTGACGGCATCTGCTTTCCCGCCAGACGAGCCACCTCCAGCAGCACGCCCACACCACTGGCGCCATCATTGGCTGCCGGCACCGGATTGTGACGTTTGGCAGGATTCTTGTCATGATCTGCCACATGGCGGCTGTCCCAATGGCTCATCAGGAGCACACGCATCCGGGCATTCGGATTAAAGCTGCCCATAAGGTTGATTACCGGAAGTTTCTTGCCGTCATAAGCCTTTGCCTCTGTCTGTTGTACCCTTACCGTAGCACCATGGCGGGTCAGTTCTGATTCGAGCCATTCGGCTGCCTGCTTCTGTGCCTCCGTCCCTGGTACACGAGGGCCGAATTCCAGCTGCTGGGCTATATATTGGTAAGCCGAATCTGCCTCAAAATGGGGCTTCTTTTCTGCCCTCGTCACCTCTCTTACTGCCGAAGCATTAGAGGTGCTGCTGCTGGCGTTCGAGCATGAGCTCCACAAGGCAAGTGAAGCAATGCCGAAGGCCAAAAATGTATTCTTGAGTTGCATTTTGTTATTGTTTACGGGTGCAAATTTACTAAAAATAGACGAAATCACCTATAAAAAACAGAAAAATTAGTGCTTGATAACATATTTAAGCATTTTTTTTGAACAAAGTTGTAATAATTCCAACAAAAATGACTAAATTTGCACCTGAATTGTGGGAATATACCAACGTATTCCGATTAAATTGTCTTATACCCGTGAGCAAAAATATCACACATGATGGAGTCGTAATCAAGACGGATGGTAAGCAAGTTACCGTTCGCTTTGTCCAGAGTTCTGCTTGTTCTGGCTGCCATGCCAAAGGCATTTGTTCCAGTCAGGATAGTGCCGAAAAGGTCGTTGTGGCAGAGAGCCGGGGCGAAGTCTATCAGGTGGGTGAATCTGTCAGCATCATAGTCAGTAACAGTACGGCTTGGCAGGCTGTACGCTATGCCTTTGCCTTACCTCTGGTGATGGCAATGGTATGTCTGTTCTGTGTAGTGCCACTGGCTGGTGAGGTGATGGCATGCCTGATCACGTTAGGCGTGCTTGCCCTTTACTATCTGGTGCTCTACTTTTTGCGTCACAGGTTAGGTCAGAACGTCTCGTTTGAGGTGACCCGTCGATAATTATTACATTATTATATATAAACATTAGTATCACTATGAACACAATTTTAGTTGCATTGGGTGTGCTTGGCGCACTTGGTGTCATAGGCTCTTTGGTGCTCTATTGGGTATCAAAGAAGTTCTATGTCTTCGAAGACCCTCGCGTAGGGCAGGTTGAGGAGTTGCTGCCAGGAGCTAACTGTGGTGGCTGTGGCTTCCCCGGATGTCATGGTATGGCTGATGCTTGCGTCAAGGAGAAGGATGCTTCCAATTCGCTTGGCAGTCTGCTTTGTCCAGTGGGCGGAGCTGACTGTATGGCCAAGGTGGCAGAGGTCCTGGGCGTTGAAGCTGGTTCGGCCGAACCAAAGCTGGCTGTTGTACGTTGTAACGGTTCCATCGCTTGCCGTCCTAAAGTGGCTGCCTATGATGGTGCCAAGTCATGTGCGGTAGCTGCTGCTACCTTTGCTGGCGAGACGGGATGTGCCTTCGGCTGTATCGGCTTGGGTGATTGCGTCAAGGCTTGTACCTTTGATGCCATCCACATGAATACCGAGACAGGTCTGCCAGAGGTGGACGAAGATAAGTGTGTGGCTTGTGGCGCATGTGCCAAGGCTTGTCCTAAGCTGGTGCTCGAGTTACGCAAGAAGACCTCAATGAAGTCTAACACTCCAAAGCGCGTCTGGGTATCTTGTATCAATAAGGACAAGGGTGCTGCTGCCCGCAAGGCTTGTGCAAGCGCTTGTATCGGTTGTGGCAAGTGCCAGAAGACCTGTAAGTTTGAGGCAATTACTGTTGAGAACAATGTGGCTTACATTGACGTTGAGAAGTGTAAGGCTTGTGGCATGTGCGTGAGCGAGTGTCCTACAGGTGCTATCCATTGCACTCCAGCCGTACAGATTGTGGTTGACAAGCTGAAGGCAAAGAAGGAGGCCGAGAAGAAGGCTGCTGCTGAGGCAGCGGCAAAGGCAAAGGCAGAGGCTGAAGCACCTCAACAGTGAAAGAGTTAAAAAGTGGAAGAGTTGAAAAGTGCTTCTTTGTACCACTTTTTAACTAACAAACTCTTTAACTAACTATATAACTATTTAGTAACTTGTAAATAATAACTTGGTCAAAACTACTTGTTTTATATAGAACAAGGAATTGAAAGAATTAAAAAGAAATACGAACTGTTAAGATTTCCTTAAATTCACCTAAATTCCTTGTAGAAAAAACCAATTTATTATTTGTACTTAACTTAACTTCGTAAGATAATGAAGACTTTCAAACTCGGCGGTGTTCATCCCGCTGCAAATAAGCTTTCGGATAAGGCTCCTATTGAGGTGGCAGAGGTGCCAGCTTTGGTGGCTATTCCTATGGCTCAAAACTTGGGAGCTCCCTCCAAGGCCATTGTGGCCAAGGGCGATAAGGTGAAGGTTGGTACACCTATTGGTGAGCCTGGCGGCTTCCTTTCCTCTTTTGTCCACTCTTCGGTAAGTGGTACCGTTGATAAGGTGGACGTTGTAGAAGACGCTACTGGCAAGAAGGTGCCTGCCGTCTTCATCAAGGTAGAAGGTGATGAGTGGCTCGAGACCATCGACCGCTCTAAAGATATTGTCAAGGAGATCAAGCTTGATAAGCAGCAGATCATTGACAAGGTGAAGGAGATGGGTATTGTAGGTATGGGTGGTGCTACCTTCCCTACACAGGTCAAGCTTACTCCTCCTCCTACAGCCAAGCCTGAGTGCGTCATCATCAATGCTGTGGAGTGTGAGCCTTATCTCACCTCTGACCATTCGTTGATGCTGGCTCATCCAGAGGAGATCCTGATTGGCGTACAGATCCTTGAGAAGGCAATGAACGTCAAGAAGGCTTACATCGGCATTGAGGCAAATAAGCCAGATGCTATCAAGCTGATGACCGAAACGGCTGCCAAGGGCTATCCAGAGATTGAGATCGTGCCTCTCCAGCTCAAGTATCCACAGGGTGGTGAGAAGCAGCTGATCAATGCCGTAATCGGTAAGGAGGTGCCATCTGGCGGCCTGCCTATCGCTACTGGCGCTCTGGTGCAGAATGTTGGTACCGCTTATGCCGTTTATGAGGCAGTACAGAAGAACAAGCCTCTCATTGAGCGCATCGTAACCGTAACAGGTAAGTCGGTCAAGAAGCCATCTAACTTCCTTGCCCGCATTGGTGTGCCTATCCAGCAGCTTATTGAGGCAGCTGGTGGTGTGCCTGAAGATACCGGCAAGATCATCAGTGGCGGTCCTATGATGGGCAAAGCCATGCCTGACACTAACTCCTATATGGTCAAGGGTTGCTCTGGCATCCTGATCATGAAGAATGAGGAGGCACGTCGTAGGGAGGCTGGTCCTTGTATCAAGTGCGCCAAGTGCGTACATGCCTGCCCAATGGGTCTGCAGCCAAACTTCCTCGCCAAGTATTCCGAGCTCAATATGCTCGACAAGGCTGAGGAGGAGCGCGTATATGACTGTATCGAGTGTGGCTCATGCTCATTCAGCTGTCCTGCTAACCGTCCGTTGCTCGACTGGATCCGCCAGGGCAAGCCAAAGGTAATGGGTATCCTGCGTGCCCGTGCTGCAGAGGCAAAGGCAAAGGCAGATGCTGCAAAGGCGGCAGCTCAGAAGTGAAAAAGTGAAAGAGTGAAAGAGTGAAATCGCCTTCGCGACGAATATCACTTTTGCAGCAAAAACTCTTTAACTTTTTAACTCATTAACTTTTTAACTTATTTTGAATATTTGTATAATATGAATAAATTAAATGTCTCATTATCTCCGCACGTACATAGCGGCAACAGCACCCAGAAGTGCATGCTTCAGGTGATCATTGCCCTCTGTCCTGCCTTGCTCTGGTCATTCTACCAGTTCGGCACGGGTGCGATTATCGTCACACTGACCTCTGTCTGTGCGTGCGTCCTCTTTGAGTTCCTGATTACTAAGTTCCTCCTCAAGCAGAAGCCTACTATCTGTGACTGTTCGGCCATACTTACCGGCCTTCTGCTCGCCTTCAATGTGCCATCCAACCTTCCTATCTGGATCATCCTCTATGGCGCTCTCGTAGCCATTGGTGTAGGTAAGATGTCATTTGGCGGTTTAGGTCAGAACATTTTCAATCCTGCCCTTGTAGGCCGAGTATTCCTCTTGGTGGCATTCCCAGTGCAGATGACCACATGGCCTACCCAGGCTGGTTATGCTGATGTTGCTACCGGAGCCACTCCATTGGCACTCATCGGTCAGTATATCAATGGCGCTCAGGTAGAGCTCCCTTCCATCCTTGACTGCTTCCTGGGCATGACCCCTGGCTCAATGGGTGAGGTGAGTGCTCTTCTCCTCCTCATCGGTTTCGCCTATATGCTTATCCGCAAGACCATCACCTGGCACATTCCAGTGAGCGTGCTTGCTTCGGCTCTCGTATTCGGCTTCCTATTCTACGGCTTCAACTTTGAGATTGCTGTTGAGGAGCTCCTTTGTGGTGGTATGATGCTTGGTGCTATCTATATGGCTACTGATTACGTCAGCTCGCCAATGAACAGCCGTTCACAGCTTATCTATGGTGCCTGCATCGGTTTCCTTACCATCGTGATCCGTCGCTTTGGCGCTTATCCAGAGGGTATGTCATTCGCCATCCTTATCATGAATGCATTCACCCCTATTCTGAACACTTATGTTAAACCACAACGTTTTGGCGTCGTTAATAAGTAATCACTACTATGGCAAAGCTTGAAAACTCTTTGAAGAACATGTTCCTGTCTCTGACAGTGATTACCGTTGTAGTGGGTGCCCTTTTGGGTTGGGTAGCAAGCGTTACCGAAGAGCCTATTGCAGCAGCAGCTGATGCAGCTCAAACCGATGCCATCAAGGCCGTAGCTCCTGAGTTTGATCAGGTAGGCGAGATGGCCGAACAGACCTCTACCAATGGTGAGCCAGCCACCATCTTCCCAGTGCTTCGTGGGGGTGAAGTGGTAGGTCATGCCGTTAAGGCTGTCACCAAAAATGGTTTTGGCGGCAAGGTTACCGTCATGATCGGCTTTGACAGCCAGAACAATATCAGTGGTTATGCCGTACTGAATCATGCTGAGACCCCTGGTCTTGGCTCAAAGATGCCTGACTGGTTCCAGAAGGGGGCCAAGGGCGATGTGATAGGCAAGAACCCTGTCAGCAAGCCTCTTTCTGTCAAGAAGGATGGTGGTGACGTGGATGCCATTACGGCTGCTACCATCTCAAGTCGTGCTTTCCTTGATGCCGTGGCTCAAGCTGCCAGCGTGCTCCCTGGTGGAGCAGATGCAGCTACAAGTGCTACACAACAGGCTAACTAATAGAAGTGAAAAAGTGAAAAAGTGAAAGAGTGAAATCGCCTTCGCGACTCCTGTGATCTTAAGTAGCAGAGACTTCTGTGATCTTTTAGTAACATGTAAATAATAACTTGGTCAAAACTTCTATGAGTTTATATAGAACAAGGAATTAAAGAAATACAAGCTGTTACAGGTTCCCTTAAATTCCCTAAATTCCTTATAAAAAAACAATGTATTATTTGTAAATAACTTAGCAGCAGAAACTCTTTAACTTTTTAACTCTTTAACTCTTTAACTTATTATATAATTATGAGTAAACTTGGTATTATTGTCAACGGTCTGATCAAGGAGAACCCAACCTTCGTGTTGCTCCTCGGTATGTGCCCTACCTTGGGTACTACCTCATCAGCCATCAACGGTATGTCAATGGGTCTCGCCACCATGGTGGTGCTCATTGCTGCCAATATGGTTATTTCTGCTATTGCACGTTTCATTCCTGACAAAGTGCATATCCCATGCTACATCGTAGTGATTGCCGGCTTCGTGACCATCGTACAGCTGGCACTCAAGGCATATCTGCCAGAGGTGGACAAGAGCCTTGGCCTCTTCATCCCATTGATCGTAGTGAACTGTATCGTCCTTGGCCGAGCAGAGTCATTCGCTTGCAAGAATGGCGTGATGGATTCGGCATGTGATGGTATCGGCATCGGTCTTGGCTTTACTGCCGCCCTCACCCTCATTGGCGCCTGCCGTGAGATCCTGGGCACTGGTGCAGTATTCGGCCTGCCTCTCTTCTCCGAGGATTTTGGTGCATTGACCTTCGTCCTTGCCCCAGGTGCCTTCATCACTCTCGCTTATTTGAGTGCAATCTTTAATAAAATCTTTAATAAGTGAAAAGGGAAAGAAGTAAAAAGTTAAAATCGCTTTCGCAACGTCAGACGTTCTTGCGGCAAATAACTTTTTAACTCTTTAACTCTTTAACTCTTTAACTTCGTAAGATTATGAGTTACATTATTATGATCATCACGGCGATATTCGTCAATAATATCGTCCTCGCCCAGTTCCTTGGCATCTGTCCGTTCCTGGGCGTATCCAAGAAGATTGATACAGCAGCCGGCATGGGTATGGCAGTAGCATTCGTCATGCTGATTGCCACACTGGTGACCTATCCTGTCTATTACGGCATCCTGGTGCCAATGAATCTGCAGTTCATGCAGACCATCGTCTATATCCTCGTCATTGCAGCCCTCGTGCAGATGGTAGAGATCATCCTCAAGAAGACCATGCCTTCGCTCTATGCAGCCCTTGGCGTGTTCCTCCCATTGATCACCACTAACTGTACCATCCTGGGTGTTGCCATCAATGTCATCAACTTTGAGTACAACATCCTTGAGTCGGCTGTCTATGCCGTAGCTACCGCCCTTGGCTTCACCCTTGCCATGGTACTCTTTGCCGGCATTCGTGAGCAGCTTGCCATCACCAATATCCCTAAGGGCATGAAGGGCACCCCAATCGCCCTCCTCACCGCAGGCCTGCTGGCTATGGCATTCATGGGCTTCTCGGGTATCAATACCACTCTTGAGAAGATTTTTGAGTAATGATCCAGCCCCTGCATGGGATTTATCCCAAGATAGGCCGAGGTAGTTTCGTGGCCGAGACGGCAGCCGTCATTGGAGATGTGGTGATCGGAGAGGAGTCGAGCGTTTGGTACTCGGCAGTCATCCGTGGTGATGTCAATAAGATTCGCATTGGCAATCGCGTCTCCATCCAGGATTGTTCCTGCCTGCATTGTTCGGAGGATGATGCCTTCATCCAGATAGGTGATGATGTGACCGTGGGGCACAACGTATGCCTGCATGGGTGTAAGATAGAGGACAATGTCCTGATCGGCATGGGCAGTACCGTGCTTGACAACGTACACATCTCATCGGGCAGCATAGTAGCAGCCGGAGCCTTGGTTCTCTCCCGTACCCAGATCGGACCCGGGGAGCTGTGGGCAGGCGTACCCGCCAAGCTCATCAAGAAGCTCTCCCCAGCCGATGTTGACCGGATCATCACCCCACTCCCCAAGCATTATCAGTATTGGACAGATGAGTACCTGAAGGAGCAGCAAGGCGCCCAGCCGGATTTGTCGGTGGATTAGTGAAAGCCTCGGGTCCCTCCGGTTCCCCCAAAAGAAAGAAACGCCCCCTCCCGATTCTCGCAAGATCAAGAATGCTGCTCAGAATTTCTCTTTGATCAACAAAATCGTGCTGTTGACAATTATGCAATTCAAGATGGTGTCAAATTCAAAAAGCAATGTCAAAGGTCTTAGGAAATAGGCAGGGTGGGATGAGAACACTTTATTGAGCATCCTTGAACTTGCAGTATGGAGCAATAACCTGATGAATCAGATTCATAAGATGCGTCTGTTCTGTTTCGCGCCTTAATACTGATTATTTGCAAATCATAGGTGCCAAAATATAGACGAAGAAGTCCAGTTTTTAGCAAATATTAGCAGATTTTTGCTAAATCATTTTGTTAAGAAAATTTTTTCGCCTATCTTTGCACCCGCTAAAACAGAGAAGCGGCAATTACCACTTTAGTTTTAGTTAAGTTCTTTGAAAGTTTGAGAAATTGATAATTTATAGCAAGTACATACTTGGGTAGAGCAGTGCATTGCTACAGATCAGATCTGCAGCAAAAAGCTTTACCGTCAATAACTGAATTGATAGCCGGAAAGAACGATCTTCAAAAACAGTCACTGTTCCTCGGGCATAATCCCCCGAGGACAAGGATATAGAAAAGTACAACGAAGAGTTTGATCCTGGCTCAGGATGAACGCTAGCGACAGGCCTAACACATGCAAGTCGAGGGAGATCCCCTTCGGGGGTGAGACCGGCGCACGGGTGAGTAACGCGTATGTAACCTGCCCATAAGTGGGGGATAGCCCAGCGAAAGCTGGATTAATACCGCATAACACTGATGATTGACATCTTTTATCAGTTAAAGATTTATTGCTTATGGATGGACATGCGTTGGATTAGCTGGTTGGCGGGG
>JAZLJN010000097.1:0-18694 GCA_045617885.1 Bacteroidales bacterium
CGTCGAGGATGTTGTCTTCATCGCCCTCATAGCGTACTGCCCACAGGCGACCATCTTCAGTGATGTCATCAAAGGATACTATATTCTTTGCCATTGTATTCTAAATTGTGCTTTGTAAAGCCGTCTATCTTTTTAATCGATTTGCGCTCATAAAGAGCACGCCGCATCCGATGTACATAGCCAGCTATTTGCCATCTATGTATAACATCTGCGTGGCAAAGATACATTATTAATAATATAAAAGCAAATTTCCACTCCAAATCTTTTCATTTTCTCCCTATCTTCCCTCTCTATTACCTTTATTTGTCACCCCAATTTTTCATTTTTATCCCTCAATTCTGTCACCTCCACCCATCAATCCGCCCTCTAAAGTGTTAAATCAGACAATTTTATCCTCCACCTCTCCACTTTTTACCATCATAATCATATAATCATGATATTCAGGATTTTGTGCTTTCTACAAATGCAAGCAGTTCCTTTCGGCCTGCAGCATGTACTGGCGATGTTTGTGAGCAATATCACACCTATCATCATTCTTGCTAATGTAGTGGGCATTGACCCGGCATTGAGTGCAATATTAGTACAGAACTGTATGATTATTGCCGGCATCGGAACCCTTATCCAGCTCTATCCGGTGTGGCGTATTGGTTCGCGCCTGCCTATTGTAATGGGCATCAGTTTTACATTCCTTTCGCTGTCCATCTTCATCGGAAGCACTCAAGGCATGGGTGTGCTGATGGGAGCGGTCATCATTGGTGGCATCTTTGAAGGTCTGTTAGGTCTTTTTGCCAAATACTGGCTTCGCATCATCTCTCCTATCGTGGCTGCTACGGTGGTTACTGCTATTGGCTTTTCTTTGCTTCCTATTGGTGCCAATTCCTTTGCTGGCGGACAGGGAGCGGCTGATTTCGGTTCGATGCAAAACTGGATAGTCGGTACAGTCACCCTGCTGGTGTGCCTCTGTTGCCAGGTCTTTGCCAAAGGCTTCCTGCGCTCTCTCTCGGTATTGGTAGGATTGGTAGTAGGTTATTTGCTAGCTATCTGCATGGGTATGGTTGACTTCTCTGGTCTGCAGGATGTGGGCTTCATATCATTGCCAAAGTTGCTGCCTTTCAAATTGGAATTCAACCTGGGTGCCATTCTTTCTATCATGGCCATCTTCTGTGTGTCGGCCACCGAAACCATCGGTGACACCAGCGCTCTCTGTTCGGGTGCCCTCAAACGACTGCCTACGAATAAGGAGCTGGGTGCAAGTATCTCTGCCGATGGTTTTGTGAGTACCGTGGCTGGTATCTTCGGCTGTACTCCAATCACCTCGTTCTCACAGAATGTAGGTCTTGCCGCTATCTCTGGAGTAGTAAACCGTTTCGCTATTGCCACAGGTGCCATCATCATGATCATAGGAGGTTTCTTCCCTGCTGTAGGCACTCTGCTCACTACTATCCCGCAGGCTGTACTGGGTGGATGTACTATCATGATGTTCGGTTCTATTATGTTTGCCGGCTTTGGCATGTTGGCAAAATGTGGCTTCTCAGACCGCAACATGGTGATTGTTGCCCTGTCGCTCAGTGTGGGTCTTGGCTTCACGCAAGCAACGGAGATGTTCGCTATCTTCCCCCGCATCATCCAGACAGTCTTTGCCGAGAACTGCGTAGCTGTAGTCTTCCTTCTCGCTATTGTGCTCAATCTTGTTTTGCCAAAAGAGAACGGGAATTGCTTCAAAAAGCAAAAAAACGACAAATAATTTGGTGATTCGGATATATAACTCCATGAAAAGTCGCCCGATTTTTTGTTTGGCTATCCTCTTATAATATAAATATAGGCCGTAATAATGCTCTTCTGAAGTTACCATTCTACATGGCATTTATGTTGACGGAAATATAAAAATACACATTTCTAATATATAAAGACAGGAAGATTATTGTAAAAATTAATCGAAAGATATAAAATTTCGCTCACATTAAATAAAAATAAAAGACGATTTATTGGTAATCCGATTTTTTTTGTTAAATTTGTGCCATCATTTTTCAAAAATCTACTAATCTCACACCATGTCTATTTGGGTAATATTTAAGCTCATTGGTTCACTGGCACTGCTGATGTACGGCATGAAGTCCATGAGCGAAAGCCTGCAGAAAATGGCAGGCCCTCAGTTACGTCATGTGCTGCAAGCCATGACTACCAATCGTTTTGCTGGCATGCTCACGGGAGCCTTCGTCACTGCCAGCGTTCAGTCTTCTACCGCTACTACCGTCATGACGGTATCGTTTGTCAACGCCGGACTTCTGACTCTGGCTCAGGCTATCTCCATCATCATGGGTGCCAACATCGGTACTACATTCACGGCATGGATCATGTCGGCGGGTTTCTCGTTTAACATCACCGACTTTGTCTGGCCTGCTTTCTTCATCGGCATTCTGCTCATTTATTCAAAGAAGAAGCAGATCATTGGTGACTTCCTCTTCGGCGTTTCGTTCCTGCTGCTCGGCCTCGGCACTCTGAAGACCACCGGTACGGACATGCATCTGGAGAATATCCCTGCCGTAATGGACTTCTTCCAGAGCTTCGATGACAATTACCTCTCTTACCTGCTCTTCCTGGTTATCGGTGGTGTCATGACCATGTGCGTGCAGTCTTCTGCTGCTGTAATGGCTATCACCATGACTCTCTGCTCTACGGGCGTCCTTCCTATTTATTTAGGTATTGCTTTGGTAATGGGTGAGAATATCGGTACTACCGTTACTTCAAACATTGCTGCAATGACTGCCAATATCCAGGCACGCCGTGCTGCATTCGGTCACATGTTCTTCAACATCTTCGGTGTGCTGTGGATGCTCGTCGTATTCCGTCTCTTCGTTGACTGGGTATGCGGCATCGTAGGCTATCCTGTGGAAGGTGCTACTCCTAATGATGCTAACAGACTGCCATTCGTGCTGGCTACCTTCCATACTGCCTTCAACGTAATCAATACCGCCATTCTTATCTGGTTCATTCCTCAGATTGAGAAGTTCGTGTGCATGATTATCAAGCGCAGCCACGCCAAGAGCGAAGAGGAGGAGGACTTCAAGCTTCAGTTCATCACTGGTGGTATTCTGGCTACCCCAGAGCTCTCTGTGCTGGAGGCTCGTAAGGAGATTGCTTCGTTCGGCACCCGCATCCAGCGTATGTTCGGCATGGTGGAGACGCTCTTCGACGAGAAGAATGATGAGGCTTTTGTCAAGCTGTTTACCCGCATTGAGAAGTATGAGGGTATCTCGGACAACATGGAGATTGAGATTGGCAAATACCTGAACGAGGTATCAGACAATCACTTGTCAGACGAGACGAAGGGTAAGATCCGTGCTATGCTGCGCGAGATCTCTGAGCTGGAATCAATCGGTGATGCTTGCTACAACCTGGCTCGTGTACTGAACCGCCGCCAGAAGCAGAGCGAGGAATTCAATGAGAAACAGACTGCCTGCATCAAGAAGATGTTCGAACTGGTAGGCCAAAGCCTCACGGAGATGAATGTCCTCTTCAAACGTCCGCTTGAGGAGATTGATGCTAACCGCTCATTCAACATCGAAAACGAGATTAACAACTATCGTGACATGATCAAGATTCAGAACGTGAATGATGTGGATAACCACGTTTACACCTATTCTGTAGGCTCAATGTACATGGATCTGATCAACGAATGTGAGAAGCTGGGTGACTATGTAGTAAACGTAGTTGAGGCTCGCACTGGTGTCCGCCAGTCAGAATAAGACTGACAATGGGGGCGTGTCAAAAGCCACGAAATAAGAAATATTAAATAACAAATATTAAATAATATCCACCCTCGTTACAGAGCTCTGTAATGGGGGTGGATATTATTTAATATTTATAATTTATATTTGCTGGGTCTTTGACACAGCCTCTTGTACCTTCCGAAGCCGGAGGATTATTTCTGGTTGATGTAGTTCACAATCCAGGCACCTACCTCCTTGGTACCGTACTTGGCACCACCTTCGACCTGAATCTCCGGTGTACGTACATTCTGGTCAAGCGATGCATCAACTGCCTCACGGATGAGCGCGCCCTCTTCCTTCAGATCAAAATACTCGAACAGCATAGCGGCAGAGAGGATCTGTGCCAGCGGATTGGCAATGTTGAGACCCTTGCCCTGTGGCCATGAACCATGAATTGGCTCAAAGACTGGTGTATGCTCGCCTGTAGAAGCTGAAGGGAGGAGACCCATTGAACCGGTGATAACTGAACCCTCGTCGGTCAGGATGTCGCCAAAGGTATTCTCTGTCACCATCACGTCAAAGAAACGTGGATCCTGAATCATGCGCATAGCAGCATTATCCACATACATATAATCAGTGGTAACGTCTGGATACTGAGGAGCAAGTTCCTGTGCCACCTTACGCCACAGACGTGATGAAGCCAGGACATTGGCCTTGTCAACTACGGTCAAGTGCTTGCGGCGCTGGCGTGCGTACTGATAACCTACCTTGAGGATTCGCTCCACCTCAGGACGGGTATAATAATTAGTATCAAGAGCCTCCTCTACGCCATCTGCGTTGATGGTTGGCTCTACCTTCTTACCAAAGTACATACCACCAGTAAGCTCACGGATGCAGATGAAATCAGCGCCCTTCACGAACTCATCCTTGAGTGGTGACTTGTGTACGAGACAATCAAAGGTGGTGACTGGGCGGATGTTGGCATAAAGACCAAGCTTCTTGCGCATGGCAAGGAGACCCTGCTCAGGACGAACCTTTGCATTAGGATTGTTATCAAACTTAGGATCACCTACAGAGGCAAAGAGTACGGCATCTGCATCCATACAGGTCTGGAAAGTCTCCTCTGGGAATGGATCACCCACCTCATCAATAGCGTGAGCACCACAGAGAGCCTCCTTGAAGCTTACCTCATGTCCGAACTTCTGAGCAACGGCCTTGACTACAGCCACGCCCTGCTCCATAATTTCTGGTCCGATACCATCACCGGCCAAAACTGCGATTTTGAGTTTCATGCAAAGACCCTCTCCAAACCTCCGCCATAATGGGGAGGAGCAGCAATTACTTCTGCTTTCCGCGGAGAGGTGCGGGATTATTTGTTATTAATATTCTATCAGTACGTCTCTTCAATCAGATTGAGCATCTTGATGGTAGCCTTGATGGCAGCTTCGGTCTGATCAGCATCAAGACCACGGGTGCGATACACCTTACCATTGAACTCCCACGAGATTGCCGTCTGAACAAGGGCATCAGTACGACCACCGGGGGGGATGGTCACTACATAATTGGTGAGCCAAGGGAAAGTGCGGTTGAGCTTCAGCCTGTAGATGTGGCGTACGGCACGCACGAAGGCATCATACATACCATCACCCGTAGCTGACTCTTCATATTCCTGCCCATTGATTTCGAGCTTAACGCAAGCCTGCGGATGGAGGCCATAAGCTGTGGACACCATGTAAGAAACCAACTTGATACGGTCACTCGGAGCTTCATGATGCAACACATCTGCAATGATGTAAGGCAAATCATCAATAGTGACATGCTCCTTCTTATCGCCCATCTCATTGATGCGACGGGTGACGCGACGCATATCCTGATCACTGAGGTTAATGCCCAGCAGTTTGAGATTCTGCTCAATGTTTGCCTTGCCACTCATCTTACCGAGCGCATACTCTCGGCTTCTGCCAAAACGCTCAGGCAGGAGGGCATTGACGTAGAGCTTGCCCTTCTTATCTCCATCGGCATGCACACCTGCGGTCTGTGTGAAGACATTCTCTCCCACAATCGGAGTGTTGGCTGCGGTAGCGATGCCGGAATAAGACTCCACCATGCGCGAGATATTGTTGATGGACTGCTCCTTGACATTCAGGCACCAGCGCTCTTCTGTGTTGGGCAACTTCAGATCCTTGTCAGAGGGCTGAAGCATATCATTGAGCACCGCCACTACGGATGAGAGGGAGGCATTACCGGCTCGCTCGCCCAAACCATTGACCGTAGTATGGAATCCGCGACAACCTGCTGATGCTGCAGCCAAGACATTCGCCACGGCAAGGTCATAGTCATTGTGGGCGTGGAAATCAAAGTGAAGCTCCGGGTAGCGCTGCACCATCTGGAGCATGTAGGAACGTGTCTGGCCCGGTGCAAGAATACCAAGCGTATCAGGGAGCATGAAACGGGTAATAGGAGCATCACGCAACGCATCGACCATGCCAAACACATAGTCAGGCGAGTGTAACATGCCATTGCTCCAGTCCTCAAGGTAGATATTTACGCTGAGTCCGGCTTTGACTGCCATCTCAATATTAAGACGAACGTCATGCCAATGCTCTGCAGGTTCTTTCTTGAGCTGACCACGGCAATGCTTCTCGGAACCTTTGGTCAAAAGATTGATAACTGTGCCTCCCGCCTGACTTATCCAGTCAATAGAGGCTCCGTTATCACAGAAGCCCAGAACCTCGACCTGCTGGAGATGACCGGACTCCTTTGCCCATTCACAAACCTTCTTGACACACTCAAACTCGCCGGCACTTACACGCGCCGACGCAACTTCAAGACGATCAACGCAAACCTCCTCAAGAAGCTTACGGGCAATGGAGAGCTTCTCAGCGGCACTGAATGCTACCCCTGAGGTCTGCTCTCCATCGCGCAGTGTTGTATCTAAGATTTCGAATTTCAAAATTCTAAATCTGATTTCTAATTATTAATTACTTATTTCTTTGCCTCGTAAGCCTCAATGTTGCTGGTCTTTGACAACAGATAATCAATGTCATCATAGCCATTGAGCAGGCAATACTTCTTATAGCCATTGATCTCGAACTTCTCGGCGTGGCCGGTAGCCTCGTTTGTGACGGTCTGATTAGGAACATCAACGGTAACAATGGCATTGGCATCAGCAGCAACGGTTGCCAACAGCTCCTGACGGAACTCCTCGCTGACAATAACCGGAAGCACGAAGCAGTTCAGGAGGTTGTTACGGTGGATATCAGCAAATGAAGAGCTGATAACTACACGTGTGCCATAACCAGCGATAGCCCAAGCGGCGTGCTCACGGCTGGAACCAGAACCCCAGTTCTTACCGCCAATGATAATCTCACGTTGACCCTCAGCAGGAATCTCATTGAATGGAGCCTGATTCATGACGAAGTCTGCTACAGGCTCATTGTTGGCATTGTAGCGGATATCGTGCATGAATGCATCACCATAGAACTTTGGATCACGTGTGGTGAAGGCAAGATAACGGGCTGGGATGATATTATCGGTGTTGTTGTTGTCAATATTGATTGGCAAACAGGTAGAACGCACAATGCTGAATGCTTTGTGGACACTCTTACCATTATCTGACTGGCTTGCACTTGGTGCCTGGCTTGTACCGAAAGCAATAGCAGGACAAGCGTCTGGCTGATCAGCAGTAACCTTGCGGAGATTTGCAGCTGGAGCGAGAGCTGGAGCAAGCATAGTGCGAGGATCGGTAACTACACCAGTGATAGCCGAAGCTGCCACGGTAAGTGGTGAGGCAAGGATAGTGCGAGCGCCCGGACCCTGACGACCTACGAAGTTACGGTTAGAGGTAGAGATTGCAAGCTTTCCTGCAGGAACCTTATCTGGATTCATTGCCAGACATGCCGAGCATGATGGAAGGCGGAGTTCGAAGCCAGCCTCCTCAAGAATCTTGTCGATACCCTCGTCAATGATCTGCTGGCGCACGAGCCATGAACCTGGAACGAGCCAAGCAGTTACGTTGGCTGCCTTCTTCTTGCCCTTAACAATAGAGGCGAAAGCACGGAAGTCTTCAATTCTGCCATTGGTACAAGCACCGAGGAAGCAATAATCAACAGGAGTTCCCTCAAGCTTCTGACCTGGCTGGAACTGCATATAGTCAAGCTGAGAAATGAACTGTGCCTTCTCTGACTCGCTCATTCCCTCGGTGGTAGGAATGCAGGCATCAACAGCAATACCAGCGCCCGGATTGGTACCATAGGTAAGACGTGGAGCAATATCCTCTGCACGATAGGTTACCTCCTTATCAAATACTGCATCATCATCGCTCTTAAGCTTCTTCCACTCGGCTACTGCCTTATCCCATGCCTCTCCCTTTGGTGCATACTCGCGATCCTTGAGATAGGCAAAGGTGGTCTCATCTGGAGCGATAAGGCCTGCACGCGAACCCATCTCGATAGAAAGATTTGAAAGTGTCAGACGACCCTCCATTGACATATTACGAACTACAGAACCTGCATACTCAACTGCATAGCCGGTAGCACCGGAAGTGGTCATCTGCGCCATGATATAAAGAGCAACATCCTTTGCCGTTACTCCTGGCTGAAGCTCGCCCTCTACATTGATGCGCATTGTCTTAGGCTTGCTCTGAAGGATGCACTGCGAAGCAAGCACCTGAGCAACCTCAGAAGTGCCGATACCCATGGCAATAGCGCCTACTGCACCGTGGGTAGAGGTATGAGAGTCACCGCAGACAATAGTCATACCAGGAAGCGAAAGCGCCTTCTCTGGGCCAACTACGTGGATGATACCGTTGTCCTTCGTACCCATAGCGAAATGCTTGATGCCAAACTCCGCGCAGTTCTTGGACAGCGTCTCAACCTGCTTGCAACCGATAGGATCATCAATCTTAAGCTGCTGGTCAGATGGAGTATTGTGGTCAGGCATTGCTACGACATGATCAGCGCGGAATGCACCGATACCTTTGTCACGCAAAGTGTCAAAAGCCTGTGGAGAAGTTACCTCATGAGCAAAGAGGCGATCAATATAGAGCTGTGTAGGACCGTCATTTACAACTTCAACAACGTGAGCGTCCCAGATTTTGTCAAATAATGTACGCATAGATTGACTGGCCCCCATCCCCTGACCCTTCCCCCCTACAGGGTGAAGGGAGTATTTAGTATCGGGGAGTCCGTGGAGGCAACGGTTTTATTGTGATTTGTTTTTATTATCAAAAGAGTGAGCGAAAGAAGGACCTTGAAAGGTAACCACTCCCTTCACCCTATAGGGGGGAAGGGCTGGGGATGGGGCCTTTATTTACACTTATTAATACAATCAATATAAGCCTCAATAGAAGCCGTAACGATGTCAGTATCGGTGCCGAAACCATAATAGATATGGCCGTCATGCTCTACCTGCATGTGAACCTTGCAGAGATCGTCCGAACCCTTTGAGATAGCCTGGATGGTCATCTCCTTGAGGGTCATCTCGCGATGGATAATCTGCTTAAGCGCCTTGATAGAGGCATCTACCGGACCATTACCTATGCCAGCAGCCTCAAAGAGTTCGTTGGCTACCTTCAGGCGGATAGCAGCGATTGGTGTGACGCCCTTACCCGTAGTAACCTGAAGTGACTCAAGCTGGATATGATTGCCTTCAGCCTTTTCTGCACCGACGAGCATCAGGAGATCATCATCATTGAGTTCCTTTTTCTTATCAGCCAGACGGAGGAATGCCTCATAGGTCTTATCAAGCTTTTCGCCCTCCATCTCAATACCGAGGATTGAGAGGCGATGACGCAGAGCGGCACGTCCAGAGCGTGCGGTAAGTACGATAGAGTTTTCATCGATACCCACATCCTTAGGATCCATAATCTCGTAGGTCTGCACATTTTTGAGCACACCATCCTGATGAATACCTGATGAATGAGCAAAGGCATTCTTACCAACGATAGCCTTATTAGGCTGCACCGGCATATTCATAAGCGAGCTGACCAGACGTGACGTTGGCCAGATCTTGGTAGTATTGATATTGGTAGTAACTGGCATGGTAGCCTGATGGCATTTGATAATCATGGCAATCTCTTCGAGTGAAGTATTGCCAGCACGCTCACCGATGCCATTGATAGTAACTTCCACCTGACGAGCACCGTTGACCACGCCTGAAATAGTATTGGCAGTAGCCATACCAAGGTCGTTGTGACAATGGGTAGAGAGAATAGCACGACCATCCTGCAGACCTTCACAATGCTCCATGAGATACTTGATCTTCTCGCCAAATTCCCAAGGCATACAATAGCCAGTGGTATCAGGAATATTCACCACCTTGGCTCCGGCATCAATAACAGCCTGTACTACCTGTGAAAGGTAGGCATTCTCCGTGCGACCGGCATCCTCGGCATAGAACTCCACCTCATCTACGCGATTACGGGCATACTTGACAGCAGCCACGGCACGCTCAATAATCTCCTCGCGGGTGGAATTAAATTTATACTTAATATGACTGTCACTGGTACCAATGCCGGTATGAATACGCTTATGCTTGGCGTACTGAAGTGCCTCAACGGCACAGTCAATATCCTTCTGCACTGCGCGGGTAAGGGCACAGATGGTTGGCCAGGTCACAGCCTTTGAGATTTCCACAACTGAATTAAAGTCACCGGGACTCGAAATAGGGAATCCAGCTTCAATGACGTCAACACCCAAAGTCTCAAGAGCCCTTGCCACCTGGATCTTCTCCACAGTGTTCAGCTGGCATCCAGGGACCTGCTCTCCGTCACGCAATGTGGTGTCGAAGATGTAAAGACGGTCGGTCATAACACAATACTATTTGATGTTTGTAATTCTTATTACCTTAATAACACGATAAGATGATACACATGGGCTGCCTTACACATTATTATATATAATAGGCAGCAGGAGAGGCGGAGCCACTGGCATCAGAGGCCACCGCCCATCGTATAGATATACTGCAGGAACTGCCGGCGGTTCTCCTTGCGGACTTTAATGGCTGTAGGGAGAATATAATTGCTGACAGAGAGTACGCTGGTAGAGTTGCTACTGGTAGTGACATCAACAGGGATCACCGCCATGCGAACCGTATAGTTATCAATAGCCTCCTGAATCAATGTACGCAACGGGCTGGCAGTCTTGAAGTCATTATAAGCCTCATCTGTCATTCCGCCGAGATCCACACCGGGCAGGAAAGTATCAGGATGCTGGCGCTGGATATTCTTTGCCCACTGGAGGGTCGATACCATGCGTTTATTCCAGCTGCCGTTGGTCTCCTGCTGCGCCATACCCATCACAAGCGTACTAAGATTGCCAAAAGCATAGTAATAGAGCTGCTGGCTGACCGAATCGGCTACATAGGTTCCGATGCTGGAGGTCTGACTATCCGGCACTCGGCTCTGCTCAAAGAAGCGGTTCATCTTGGATTCCTCTACCATCATGACATGCTTCACTGGCGTGCTGCTCAACAAAGCGCCCTGTGGCTTTTCGCACATGAGCGAGAAGTTGGCACCATTCAGGAAGTAGGCAGAATCCTGACGGTGTTCATCATCCATCATCTTACGGATTGCCTTGCCCACAGGCAGATCAAGAGTGGCATAATAACCCTGCGGAGAAGTGATGTAAGCGGAGTTCTCATCCTGCAGACGATCCTCTTTCTTGATATCTTCCAGTTCGAGGTTTGCCATCTGAACGACGTCAGGGGTCACTGCCATATACTGCACGTGTGAGGTGACATAAGCAGAGTCGCCCGTATCGGTTGCATTACGGAGCAATGTGCCGTCCTTATTATATTTGTGGTACGAACGATAGTAGAACCAAACCGCAGTATTATATACCTTGATAATAGAGCCATCACCGAAAGTTGGCTGAATAGCTACGCCCGACAGGAAGTTCTGGCGCATGGACTCAATGCTTGAGAAGATATCCTCGTACTGATAGTTCTGCTTACCCTTCTTATCACGGGCAATTGAAGCCTTGACAACACTCTCAAGGAACTTATCCTTCAGCTCGTCCGAAAGGCGAATCTCAATGTAAGGGAGATAGCCGCTCTGGTTGCGCACCGAATCGCTCAACACGCGGTTGGCTGCCGTATAAGCCTTTCTGCCGAGCAGATTATCCTTGCTGTAGAACTGCTCGTAGTTGTAATTGCTGTAGAAAGCCTTATTAGGCTCCTTCTCCAGACGCGCATCCTTATTGAGCGCATAGATGCTCAACTGCATTGGGGTCAGAGAGTCGCCATAATAGGTGTTATAATAAACGCGCAGGGTCAGCGAGTCGAGCGTGTTATTAATCAGCGAGTCGAAGTGCGACGTATAGATTCCTTTAGGATCGAGCTGGAGGTCAGCCGGGGCCGAGGTACGGAGGATGTCAAAGGTAGTGGAGTCATTCTCCATCGCATTCAGGCTGAGCTTGGTGCTTGCATAGAACTGCGCCAGATATCCTGCCTTGACACTGCCATACTCTGGGTCAGTAATGTTTCCAAGCAGCGGATAACCCGTTCGCACATAGATAGAGTCACGAAATCCGGTATTCACACGGCACTGCAGCGTATCTGCCTTGATGTGAATCTCGTCGCTCTCGGGACGAATGCTATAGCCGATCTCTGAAATAGAGTCCTCGCATGAACTCAAGACAGCAGAGGCACAAAGGACCAAAGCAAACGCATAGATATGTTTGGTCAAATTAATAAAAAGTTTCACTTAATTACTATTCTTTGAATTGTTCGAAGAAGGCATCATACTCATCAGCATTAAACTCCTGGTCAGCAACGTCCAGGACAGGCAGCTCACGGCTTTGGGCATATTCCCGAATGGCCTCTGCCTCTGGCGTATGATCAGAGATGATCAATCCGTCGCTGAACTTAACCGCCAGTTTGCAGAGCATGGTATAATCCACGCACTTATCCTTGGTCTCAATCAGGTCAGCCTTGAGGACGCCATCACGTTTCACTGTACTGTAGAAATTATTGGGCATTGGCGTCTTGAATCCGTTGCCGAACATATCAAACACCACCTTACAGCCGCGGAAACAAGAATCTTCAGCAAAAGCCTTCTTGATATACACCGGAGCAATGGCGGCAAACCAGCCCTGGCAGTAAACAACGTCCGGTTTCCAACGAAGCTTGCGTATCGTCTCAATGACGCCTCGGGCATAGAAGACGCAACGCTCTGCATTGTCCGCATACTCCTTACTCTCCTCGCCATAGATCTTACGATGGGTAAAGTAATCATCATTGTCAATAAAATAGACCTGCATGCGGGCTGCCTGGATGGAAGCCACCTTAATGATGAGCGGATGGTCAGTGTCATTGATGACGATATTCATTCCAGAGAGCCTGATTACCTCATGCAACTGATTGCGGCGCTCGTTGATGGGCCCGAATCGGGGCATGAAGATACGGACTTCATGTCCATCCTCCAGCATATCTTGAGGCAATCGGCGTCCGATGCCTGACATACGGTCTTCTGGAAGGTAAGGCATGACTTCTGTATTGACAAAAAGGATCTTGGTCTTGCTCATAATTTTCTACTTCTCCTTTAGTTTCGTTTGGGTGGAGAATTGTGGCAAAGGTAATGATTATTTTCCAAATAACCAAATATTCTTCCAAAAAGCAGCTTCCAATCGATAATTATACACCATTTTTTACAAAAATGATGCTGCGGATTTGCAAAAGCCCGCACGATGCCTCGGATGACCTCTCGCGCATAGACAGCAGTTTTCCCGACGCCTCGGATGACAGTTTCCTCACTCACGGGAACTTTTCTGACGTCTCGGATGACTATTCCCACATCCACGGGAACCCGTCCGATGTCTCGGATGACTTCTCCCACATCCACGGGGACCCGTCCGACGTCTCGGATGACTACTCCCACATTTACGGGGCTCCATCCGACGTCTCGGAAGGATTCTTTTCCTATTCGCACGTGCTTTCTAACGTCTCGAATAATTATTTATAGGATTCATCCATCATTTTTTCTGTTTCTTAAGCAAAAAGTTTGTGATTTGCTATATATGGATGCACTTGTAATGCAAATAAGTGACAAAAAACATTATTCACCAAGATAATTTGGCAGAATAAAATAAAAGCTTTATCTTTGCAGTCAGAATTTATGACACAAAGACGCATTTTGGCAAAATGACAGCTGAGACCTATAGCTGACAAATTGCTATTAACTAAAAGAAGAAATGAGTAAATTGAGATTTGATGCTATCCAGCAGGCTTTCAAGAAGCGTGCTGTGGATGTGGAGACCCCAGCGGGTCGTCCGTCGGAGTATTTTGGCGAACTGGTATTCAATCGTGAGAAGATGCAGAAGTATCTTGATGCCAAGACCCTTCATGCCCTGCTTGACTGTATTGACCACGGTCATCATCTGGATCGCAAGGTAGCAGATGGCGTAGCTGCCGGCATGAAACAATGGGCTATGGAGCACGGCGTGACCCACTGTTGTCACTGGTTCCAGCCGCTGACGGATACTACAGCCGAAAAGCATGATTCCTTCATGGAATATGATTGGAAAGGTGGAATGATTGAGGAGTTTGCCGGCTCAAATCTTGTTCAGCAGGAGCCTGATGCATCAAGCTTCCCTTCTGGCGGCATCCGCGCCACTTTTGAGGCACGCGGCTATACTGCATGGGATCCGACATCGCCTGTATTCATCATGGACGACTGTCTTTTTATTCCTACCGTATTTATCAGCTATACAGGCGAATCGCTTGATTACAAAGCCCCTCTCAAGAAAGCATTGAAAGCTGTGGGCGATGCCGCCACTGCCGTTTGTCAGCTGTTCGACCCTGAGGTTACCTCCGTACACGCCAATCTTGGCTGGGAGCAGGAGTATTTCCTTGTAGATGATGCGCTCTATGCTGCCCGTCCTGACCTCATCGCTACCGGCCGCACCCTAATGGGTCATGCTTCGAGCAAGAACCAGCAGATGGACGATCATTACTTCGGTCAGATTCCTACCCGTGTGCAGGCGTTCATGAAGGATCTGGAGATTCAGGGCCATCGCCTCGGCATCCCAATGAAGACCCGCCACAATGAGGTGGCTCCTAACCAGTTTGAATTTGCACCAATCTTTGGTGAGTGTAATCTGGCGGTAGATCAGAACATGCTCATCATGGGCGTTATGAAAAAAATTGCGCGCAAGCATGGATTCCGCGTTTTGCTGCATGAGAAACCATTTGAGGGCATCAACGGTTCGGGCAAGCATAACAACTGGAGCCTTTCTACCAATACCGGCGTGATTCTGCTGGCTCCTGGCAAGGATCCGATGTCAAATCTCCAGTTCATGACTTTCTTCGTCAACGTCCTGATGGCACTGAAGCGTCATGGCGCTCTGCTCAAAGCTACCATTGCTTCGGCAACTAACGCTCACCGTCTGGGAGCCAATGAAGCACCTCCGGCTATTGTTTCTGCCTTCTTGGGCAAGACTATGACCACGGCGCTGCGTAAGTTACTTACCGTACCGGATGATACTGATATCGTGCTGGCAGGCAAGGAGGCGTACGATCTGGGATTAGTTGAGATTCCGGAGATTTTTGTAGATAATACTGACCGTAACCGCACCTCTCCTTTCGCCTTTACGGGCAACCGTTTCGAGTTCCGTGCTGTAGGTTCAAAGGCAAACTGTTCGGCAGCCATGACCACACTCAACGCAATGGTGGCTGAGCAGCTCATTGACTTCAAGGCTGCTGTTGATCAGGAAATAGCTTCAGGTGCCACCGTCAAGGTCGCTGTCATGAAGCAACTCAAGCCGCTTATCTCCGAAATCATTGATACGGTATGCTTTGACGGCAACGGTTATTCTGAAGAGTGGCAGAAGGAGGCACAGAAGCGCGGATTGGACACCGAGCGCTGCGTACCAAAGATGTTCCTTGAGAATGTAAAACCTGATGCTGTAGCCATGTTTGAGAAACTCGGTATCTTCACCCGTGCCGAACTCCATGCTCGTAATGAAGTCAAGTATGAGACTTACGTCAAGCTGATTCAGATTGAGGGTCGAGTGTTGGGCGACATTGCACTCAATCACATCATCCCCGCAGCAATGTCTTACCAGAGCCAGCTGCTGAAGAATGTGGCTATGATGAAGAATCTCTTCCCTGGCACTTGGGAGAGCCTTTCTGCTCCAGAAATAGCTATCATCAAGAAGATTGCTGCCTATAATTCGGACATTAAGAATAAGGTGGATGCTATGATTGAGAAACGCCGCATGGCTAACCGCATGACCGACGGCTACGAGAAGGCAATGGCATACTACGAGATTGCCGAATGCCTCACCCAGATCCGTAAGCCTATCGATCTGCTGGAGGAGATTGTAGATGACAACATCTGGCCAATGCCAAAATATCGCGAGCTGTTGTGGATCCGATAAAACCGATTCTGACGGGTTGGCGGACGGTGCTTACTAACACTTTGGAGCTTTCTTTCTGTTTTTTTGTTCAAAAATTTGCTGTGAATAAAAAAATTGCGTAAATTTGCGCCCATGATTGAGAAAGTAATTATTCTGGAGCAGGCTGATCCTGTGATTTTCTACGGCACGAACAACTCGAACATCCTGTTGCTCAAGACCCTCTACCCCAAGCTGCGCTTTGCGGCTCGGGGCAGAGCTATTAAGGTGTATGGCGAGGAGGGCGAGATTGAAATGTTTGAAGCTTTTGTGGGCCGTCTCATCAACTATTGTAACGAATACAACAAACTGAATGAGGATGTGATTCTGGGCTTCTACAACGGCGAGAGCCCTACGGAAAAGAAGCAGGATTCGCTCATCATTTATGGCGTGAATGGCCGACCGATTACGGCACGCACGGAGAATCAGAGAGCATTGGTCGAAGCCTTCAATCGGAATGATCTGGTCTTCGCACTGGGTCCTGCCGGTTCGGGCAAGACCTATGTAGCCATTGCGCTGGCAGTACGTGCTTTGAAGAACAAGGAGATCCGCAAGATTATCCTTTCACGTCCAGCAGTAGAAGCTGGCGAGAAACTGGGATTCTTACCTGGAGAAATGAAAGATAAGCTTGATCCCTATCTGCAACCTCTGTACGATGCGCTGGAGGATATGATTCCTGCCGCCAAGCTGAAGGAACTGATGGAAACCAACGTCATCCAGATTGCTCCGCTTGCCTATATGCGTGGCCGCACGTTGAGCGACGCTATCATCATCCTTGACGAGGCGCAGAACACCACAGCTCCGCAAATCAAGATGTTCCTGACCCGTCTGGGCATCGGTGCCCGAATGATTGTCACGGGTGATATGAGTCAGGTGGATCTCCCCCACAACGTAACATCGGGTCTCGTTCAGGCACAGCGCATCCTGAAAGGTATTCCCGGCATTGCCACGATAGAGTTTGACAAGCGAGACATTGTACGCCACCGCCTCGTGCAGCGCATCGTGGATGCTTACGATAAGTATGAGGAGCGCCGAAAAATGATGACCATCGACGAGAACAGAAAATAATCATCCTTGATTTTATTTGACGGAGAAAATTATGGCTATGAAACTCCGCACAGAAATAGAACGTATTCCCTTGCCCCGATTGATAGATCGAGGCGAGGGAATTATGCTTTTGGGCTCCTGCTTCACGGATCATATAGGCAGCTGGCTTGAAGAATCATGGCTGCCTGTGATGTGCAATCCCTGGGGAGTACTATTCAACCCTGCCAGCATTGCCAATGCCCTGCTGCGTGTGATTGGTGCAGATGCTGCAGATCAGTACACTAATGGTTTTAAGCTCCATGAGCAGAATGGCAGGTACTACAGCTTTGATCATCACGGGCGCTGGAGCGGAACCGATCCGCAAGCATTGACGGCGCAGCTCCAGACATTGGAGCAGGAGGTCAAAGCTTTCCTTCCGTCCCTTCACCACTGTATTATCACTTTCGGAACTTCATGGGTCTATGAGTATGAGGGGAAAGTCGTGGCTAACTGTCATAAATTTCCGGCCAGCGCTTTTACCCGCCGTCGCCTTTCGATCGGAGAGATTGTAGATCTTTGGAGTCAGGTCATTGAGTCTTTTGCTACACTTTCTACTTCTTCTCATTCTTCACTCTTCGAGCCTTCTGCTAAAGCCTCGTCTTCTCACCAAGGCCATTTTATTGGCAGTGAGGACCTCACTCCTAATGCCTCATTCACTTTTACCGTGAGCCCCATCCGTCATGTGAAAGACACACTACATGGCAACCAGCTCTCCAAATCAACCCTGCTGCTTGCCATAGATGAGCTGCAGCGTCTCTATCCCGACCGTGTGCAGTATCTACCCGTGTACGAACTGCTCATGGATGACCTGCGTGACTACCGTTTCTATGCCGAAGACCTTGTTCACCCCTCTCCCCTCGCCATCCAGGCAGTAAGGGAACTGGTGACAGATTGTGCCATGACCCCTCGGCTCCGTAAGTACATGCAAGAAGCCGAGCCCATAGTGCGCGCCCTGAATCATCGTCCGTCTGATCCAGAGTCACCACAGTATAAGCAATTTTTGAAAGAGACGCTCAAGAAAAAGGAACAGCTTGTCCAGAACTTATAGCAAGTTGCATTCAAAGACTTAAGAAAATGGATGTTTTAAGTTCCTTATACAAATCTAAATAATAATATTAAATTATGAGAATTAGATTAACACTACAAGCTTTTTCTAGAGGTAGGAAAATTGAGATTCCTATCAACTACCAGTATCCTTTGCAGCATGCTGTTTATGAGATTTTAAGCAGAAGCGACGTGGAGTTTACTACACGTCTTCATGATCGTGGCTATCAGCATCAGGATGGTGGTAAGATCTTCAAACTCTTTACGTTCTCTAACCTAATCGTACCGTACTTTGGAATTGATAAAGAACGTGAGCGACTCATCATCAAATCTGATCAGGTGTTCCTCTACATCAGCTTCCAACCAGAGAAAGATATGCAGAGGTTCATCCAAGGTGTTTTTGCTCAACATTCTTTCAGTATCTGCGACAACATATCAGAAGCAGAGTTCTTCATTCAAGAC
>JAZLJN010000098.1:0-17442 GCA_045617885.1 Bacteroidales bacterium
AGTATCCTTCAGACGCCAAACTACCACCAGGCCGATCATTACTGGATTACCAGCCTTGTCATTCACCTTGATTGGCTCTGCGTTGAAGTTGCGGGCACGCAGACTCACTTTCTTAACGCTCATGAAGGGGTTGATCCAATAAAAGCCGGTAGAACGGAAAGTGCCTACATACTTGCCGAAGAAGGTGAGCACCTTGGCTTCATTCGGTTCCTGCATCGAGAAGCCACACAAGCCGAGAATCCAGCAGATCACCAATAACAATCCAAGGAAGAACCAACCTATAAGGAACTCATCGTTAGGGCCTGCCGCCTTAAAGAAGCACCACACAGAGCCAGCCATCATTGCCAACACAAGGATCAACATCAGGAAGCCATTCATAGAGCCTCCACGGAACTCGAATTCTTTACTCTTTTCCATAATTATCAAAAAGGAATTTTTAAGGGGTTAATAATGAAGTCTGATAAAATAAAAATGATATTATTTTGATATCACACCGCAAAGGAATAAAGAAAATCTATAACCTCCAAGGAAAAGGGTGAAAAAAGAGATAAAAAAGCTCGAAAATAGGTATATTTGGAAGGTTAAGCTGACAAAATAACGGTATTATGCGTGGTTTTAGGATGAAAGATTTGGATGGTTGGACGAAAAGCGATACATTTGTCCGTAAAAAACAAGCATACCTATGCCTACCTAATAATAAATAGTATGAATATGGAAGAACTCGGCCAGTCCCTTGGCTGCATCCGCTATGAGAGCACTCCCGTATGGGCTACAGTGGCACTCCGAATACTACAAGCTCTGCATCTGCCCCTATGGAGACAGAAGCAGAGGCTTTGGGCACTGCAGCGCATTGAAGTGAGAGAAAAGGGTATTGTACTGATGAAGAACGGAAGTCAACAGCCTGACTATTCGGACCTCATCCCCTACCGTGAGATCAGGAAGGTATGGTTTGAACAATTCAATACTGGCAATGAGGCGGAGGGCAACACTTCTGCCCGTATAGATGTCATTGCACAGAATCTGGACGTCATCTTCACGCTCACCATCCATAACCGCCCGGCTGATGATGCCACTATCCGGCTGATGCACACCCTGTGGCAAAGCTGGCGCAAGACTACATGGCGCCACTATCAGGTAGTGGCTGCCGTGGTGGAGCATGAAGGACGCTTCCTATGTATGCAAAAGGGCGAAACACGCTATGCCTACACCTCCTACCACTGGGAGTTCCCCGGTGGCAAGGTGGAGCAGGGCGAAACGGAGCAGGAGGCCATCTGCCGAGAGCTACGCGAGGAGATGGAATATGAGGTGAAGCCCGTGCGTCATCTCACTACGGTGGAGCACACCTACCCAGACTTTTCACTCTCGCTCTCCTGCTGGCTCTGCAGGGCCGAAATTGCTGACTTTGTACGCAAGGAGCATGCCGACCACCGCTGGCTCCAACCTTCAGAGTTGGAGCAGCTGGAATGGTGTGCGGCAGATGCTCCCGTCATTGAACTGCTGAAAGACCTCAAGACAATCTAACAGGAGAGCTACTGAAAAAAATTACTTCCGAACCTGACTTACTACGATGCGGCCACCCTCACGACCTGGGATCACCTTCATCTGAAGCGAACCAGTTACCTTGTTACCTACGCCGAGCAGGGTGAGATTCTCCACTACAAGCGTTGGCTTTGGATTAGCCTCGGAAGAGATGAGCTGCTCTTCGGTCAGTTCACCTGCCCAGAGCACAGGGCCATAGGCATGGTTCAGAATCCATGAGCCTGCCTCTATGCCTTCAAATACATAGTCATCCTGACCCTCTTTCATCATCAGGATCTTGGCATCGCTCATCTGACGGTATGCAGAGAAGCCGCCATCCTTCGGACGCTTCACCAGCTGCAGCTCGGCACCAATGCCCTGGGTAGCCAAGGTATTCTCATGCCAGATGTCCAGGCCGCTGTCAAATGCCTCCACCTCGAAGTAGTATTTCTCTGGTGCGGTGTTGAGACTGTGCATGTAGAGCTGGTTCTGATCATACACGATGTAGCTGTTATAGAGCTTATTAGGCTCAATACCATAGCGAACCACATAGCCATCGGCTCCTGGCACAGGCTCCCAGATGACGTTAGCCTCACGGCGGTCGGCTGGGTTGCGTACAGCCAGGAAGTTATCCACCTTACGGGTGCTCATCTGTGGTGTAGTGCCGAAGATGCGGAGATCCTTGATGCAGAACTTGGCGCCATCGTAGGTGGAGACATTGACCACCTTCACATAGCGAGCCTCCACATCCTGCTTCAGCTCGATGTAGTCATGCTTGCGCTCCTCCTTGTTCTGCGGTTTGGAGATCAGGGTATTCCATGACTTTCCATCCAATGAGGTAAGCACCTCATAACACTGGTAGGTCATCTCAGGCTGTGGTTCAGGAGCAAGGCCGTTCTGTCGGCCGGGAGCCTTCTGTGTGGCACCGATGTGATCCCAGTTGAGCTGCAGAGCCTTCAGCGTAGCCTTATTGCCCAGATCAACCATGAAATACTCGCCGGCATCGCCAGTAGCAGCTGCCCAGCAGGTCTTAAAGTCCTCGTCGAGCGCATTCTCTGGCGCATAGTTTTCGAAGGTAGAAGATACCTCGGCACGCTTCTTGACCGAAAGCAGCTTCCAGTCAGTATAATTATCCACGCCACCCACCTTGCGATGCTGTGCATGGAACTGCGGATAGTCGCCCAGCGCCGTGTTGGAGTACATCACGCCCTGCTCATCCACAGCCGTAGGATAGATGGCGAGTTCAGAGCCTCTGCCACCCTCGCCATATTGGGCAGGAATCATACAGATGGTCCAGAGGTTACCTTTCTTGTCGTGGAATGTGCTTCCATGACCGGCACCTACCTGGAAGCCGCTGGTCTTGAAGGTCAAAGGGTTGTGCTCAGAATAGGTAAATGGGCCCAACGGATTGTCAGCCACATAGACGCCGTGCGAGTAAGAAATGAACTCAAGGCCGATGGCTGCATACTGCAGGTAGTACTTCCCTCCATGCTTGATGACGTATGGACCTTCGATCCATGGCAACTCCTCCTCGTAATAATCGCGGCGACCGTTGAAGATGGAATAGATCACATCCTGCGGCTTGCGCACCTCGAAGCCATGGTTCTTGATATCGCTCCAGAAGAGGATGGTGGGTTCGCCCTTCTCCTTGAAGGTCTTCTTATCAAGCTCCACTACACGGAATGGCATAATCTGCGACCAGCCGTAGTACATGTAGAGGCGGCCGTCATCATCCACAAACATATTGGCGTCTCCATAGCGATCGCTGCTCAGCTCGCCTATCTTCTCCCAGATACCCTTCTTGGGGTCTTTGGCGCGATAGACGTTCTTGTTGTTCATCGAACAGCCGATGAGCTTACCATCCATCTCCACTACCGAAACCACACCGCCAGGGTAGTCAGGGGCATCCACATAGGTCCAGTTCTGCATATCCTGCGAGTACCAGTAACCTTTGCGGTGCGAGACGAAGAGGTAGTAGTCATCTTTATAAATTAGCACGATAGGCTCACCGCCACGGTAGGCACGTTCGTTGCCAATGATTACATCCAAGGGATTGCAGAAGGTCAGATCGGTGTTGATCTCCGCAGGTGGGAGCACACGGTTAGGAGCAGCCTTCTTCTGTGCAAAAGCATTAGCACCTACTATCAGTGCCAGTGCCGAGAGAGAAATTTTCAACAGATTCATGGGGATTATATATTATAAGGTAATATCAATTCATAATGACAAATGTATATTTGTGGCTACAAAAGTAATTCATTTTCGTGAAAACCGCAAAAACTGAAGCCAAAAAAAGGTCAAAACCGTATGGAATAAGAAAAAAATGGGTTATTTTGCAAAAACAATGGGACAGATTGGCGGTTCAACAAGCTAAACCAAAGGCAGACCACAAATAAGATAAAGCAATAATAGCAGCAGTTTTTTGAGTAAACAAACATGATGCAAAGTGCAGGAACTCCCTATCTTTGCACCGCGAAAGGGCAGAAATGCTCAATGTTCAACACTCAAAAAACAATTAAAAAACACATCCATCATGAGAAGTATTGCTAAGATCGAACTCCAGTATGCCCACCGCTTCTACGGATTCAAGGGCGAGGCACAATACCTGCATGGACATACGGGCATCCTCACCATTGAGGTGGAGGACACTATCAACAAAGGTGTAAACATGGTATTCCCCTGCAACGAGATCCAGAAGACGGCATGGGATGTGCTCAAGAACTTTGACCATGCTCTGGTATTGCGCCATGATGACCCGCTGCTGCCAGCCATCATGGATGTATATGAGAGGCAGGGCATCCGCTACGGACACCCACAGAACAGAATGATGGGCGAAGCCTTTCAGACCTATTATGCCAAAGCCTATCCTGAATGCCGGCTGGTGGTGACACAAGAGACTATGACCGTGGAGGGGATGATCAAAATAGTGTATGACCTGCTGCGAGATAAGCTCAACATTGCCAAAATCACCTTCAGCAGTGGAGTGAACTGTGCCACAGAAGACTTCACCATTGACCGCACCCAAGACCGTTGCCCACTGTGCGGCATCGAGCTGGATGCCGAAGGCGTCTGTCCGAAGTGCGGATACAAGAAGAATAGCAAGAAGTAAGACCTGGCTGTTTTGTCTATGCCATTCTCATTATAAATTATGATTTACGCTGCGCGATAATGATAGAGGTGAGGAATCAGAGCGACACGCCGAACTGGTTCTTCACCTCCTCCATTACAAAGGTAGAGGTCAATGAGCCCAGCATAGGCAGTTCGCCCAGGATGTTGAGGATAAATTCCTGATAATATTTCATGTCAGGCGCGTGTACCTTTAATAAATAGTCATATTGGCCGGAGATGTTGTAGCATTCGGTCACTTCAGGAATATCACGGATGGTGTCACAGAACTCCTGTGCCACTTTTTTGTTGAGTGGCGAGAGCTTGACGCTACAGAACACCACAAAGCCCTTGTTGAGCTTCTCGGCATCGAGCACGCAGACATAACGCTTGATGTAGCCGTCACGCTCCAGGCGCTTCACTCGCTCAAAGACGGGAGTAGAGCTCAAGTTGACCAATGCACCCAGCTCCTTATATGACAGACGGGCGTTGGCCTGCAGCTCTCGCAGGATACGGATGTCGGTGTCATCAAGCACTTCAATTACAGTTTTCATTGTCAAAAGGGGTTACTATGGGATTTTTACAGAATACTTATCTATTTACGTACGCAAATGTAGGATGAAATTCTATAATAAACAAATTTAATTGGAACGAATCATAAAAACGCCATATCTTTGCAGTGCGAAAAAACAAAAACGCAAACTCCAGTAAACGAACTGGAACAACTAAAGTAACTATTAACAATAAATAATAAAAGATTATGGCACAGACAAAACTTCATCTCGAGACTCTCGCACTTCATGTAGGACAGGAAACTGCCGACCCAACTACCGACTCACGTGCAGTACCTATCTACCAGACTACTTCGTACGTATTCCACAATTCACAGCACGCTGCTGACCGTTTCGGTCTCCGCGATGCAGGCAACATCTATGGCCGACTGACCAATTCGACCCAAGGCGTATTTGAGGATCGCATCGCTGCCCTGGAGGGTGGTGTGGCAGGTCTGGCAGTGGCAAGCGGAGCAGCTGCCGTGACATACGCATTGCAGAACGTACTGCAGAATGGTGACCACATTGTTGCGGCTGACAATCTGTATGGTGGCTCCTTCAACCTCATCACCCACACACTCAGTACCCAGGGCGTGGATTACACCATCGTCAACGTAAATGACCTGCAGGCTCTTGAGGCCGCTATCCGCCCAAACACCAAGGTAGTGTATGCGGAGACCTTCGGCAATCCTAACTCTGACGTCACCAACCTTGATGCCATCGCTGAGGTGGCTCACCGTCATAATGTGCTCTTTATCGTAGATAACACCTTCGGTACTCCTATCCTGATCCGTCCACTGGAGCATGGTGCAGACATTGTGGTACATTCAGCCACCAAGTTCATCGGTGGACATGGTTCAAGCCTAGGCGGTGTGATTGTGGACGGCGGTAAGTTCGACTTCAAGGCAAATGCCGACAAATATCCTACCATCGCCAAGCCTGATCCTTCATATCATGGTGCCGTCTTTGCTGATGTGGCAGGAGCGGCAGCCTTCGTGACCCGCATCCGTGCCGTCCTGCTGCGTGACACGGGCGCTACTATCTCACCCTTCAACGCTTGGATCCTGCTGCAAGGCGTGGAGTCACTGCCTCTCCGCATTGAGCGCCACGTAGAGAATGCCCTTAAGGTAGTGGATTATCTTGCCAAGCATCCAAAGGTAAAGAGTGTATCGCATCCTGCACTCGCATCGCATAAGGATCATGCATTGTACCAGCAGTATTTCCCTCAGGGAGCCGGTTCGATATTCACCTTTGAAATCAATGGTTCACAGGAGGATGCATGGAAGTTTATTGATTCGCTAAAGCTCTTCTCCCTGCTGGCTAATGTGGCTGACGTGAAATCACTGGTGATCCATCCTTACACCACCACCCATAGCCAGTGTACTCCTGAAGAGTTGGCAGAGCAGCACATCACACCTTCTACCATCCGACTCTCTATCGGTGTGGAGCACATTGATGATATCATAGCCGACCTTGATCAGGCATTTGCCCAGCTGTAAAGCGGCTGATTAAATTATCAATTGTCAATTATCAATTATCAATTGCATTTACCATCCGGCAGAAATACTCATGCACGAAGGTTGATTCGTCAAGCTCCGGATGGAAGGCTGTGACCAGCTGGTTCTGCTGACGAGCAGCCACCATACGTCCATCCACTATGGATAAAACCTCTACGCCTTCACCCGCCTCCTGAATATAGGGAGCGCGGATGAAGGTCATTGGTATCTGTACATCAGCAAATGTGGATACGGTATGGAAACTGCCCAACTGACGCCCATAGGCATTGCGCAGCGCATGGATACGCATGGTGCCAAGATGCTCGTCATCAAGCATAATCAGACCTGCACAGGTACCGAATACTGGCATACCGCCCATGATTGCTTCACGTATGGGAGAGAAAAGGCTGAGATCGTTCAGTAAGCGGAGCATCGTGGTGCTTTCGCCGCCTGGGATGATGAGGGCACAATTCGAACCTGCAGCGTTGACCTCAGCAACGTAACTTGTCCAGTCAGTCAGCTGACGAATCTGCACACTCTCCACCCCAAGACGCTCCAGCATCTGCTGATGTTCAATGAATGCCCCCTGAAGGGCAAGTACAGCAATCTTCATATTCTGTTCTTTCGAAGAGAGGCACATCTGATTATTTTCCTCTCTCTGCCATCAGCAGTTGGATCTCTGACTCGTTGATGCCTACCATGGCTTCGCCCAGATCCTCACTGAGTTCGGCTATCATCTTTGCATCACGGAAGTTGGTCACTGCCTTTACAATAGCCTGTGCGCGCTTCTCCGGATTGCCACTCTTGAAGATACCAGAACCTACAAACACACCCTCTGCGCCCAGCTGCATCATCAAGGCAGCATCGGCTGGAGTAGCCACACCACCGGCAGCAAAGTTCACTACAGGCAGCTTGCCGTTCTCATGCACATACTGCACCAGATCAAAAGGTACGCGAAGCTGCTTGGCTGCCTCATACAGTTCGTCCTTCGACATAGAGGTCAGACGGCGGATCTCACTCTGCATCATACGCATGTGACGCACTGCCTGTACCACATCGCCCGTTCCTGGCTCACCCTTGGTACGGATCATCGTGGCACCCTCATTGATGCGACGGAGCGCTTCGCCCAGATCCTTGGCGCCACACACAAATGGCACGTTGAACTGTGTCTTGTCAATATGATACACATCATCAGCAGGTGACAGCACCTCGCTCTCATCAATATAGTCAATCTCAATAGCCTCAAGAATCTGAGCTTCCACAAAATGGCCGATGCGGCACTTTGCCATCACCGGAATGCTGACTGCCTCCTGGATGCCACGAATCATCTTCGGGTCACTCATACGACTCACGCCACCTGCTGCACGGATATCGGCAGGAATACGCTCCAACGCCATTACGGCACAGGCACCGGCTGCCTCAGCAATACGTGCCTGCTCTGGTGTGGTTACATCCATGATCACTCCGCCCTTGAGCATCTGTGCCAACTGACGGTTCAACTGTTGTCTCTCGTTGTTCATACTATAAAATGGAGAAATTAATGTTTTATTACTGAGAAAGTGCCGCAAAGGTGGCAAAAAATATGGGAACAGACAAAAATCTGTTCCCATTAGGCATCACTTTGCGTACAAAACGACAAAAGGAATTATTGTGTACGGAAGTCTGAAGGTGAACAACCCTTCTGCTGGCGGAAAAACTTGGCAAAAGCTGCCTGGTTCGGAAACGAGAGCTCGTGAGCCACCTCCTGCACCGTGAGTGAGGTTTGCGAGAGGAGAGATTCGGCCTCCTTCATCACATATTCGGCAATCAACTGCTTGGGAGACTTGCCAACGATGCGGGACGTCACATCCGAGAGGTAGCGAGACGTGACCGAGAGCTTGTCTGCGTAAAACGAGACCTCGCGCTGCTCCTTATGATGCTGGGCAAGGAATTCCATCAGTCGGTTATAAAGTTCTACCTGTCGGATGCTCCTATTGTTGGACGACACGGAATACACCACCTGACTCCGGATATAGAGATGGGCATGATGGAGTGCCGTGGGGATATCATCACCCATGGCAAGACGTACGGCAATGGCAGAAGAGAGAGTACCGCCCACACCATGCATACGCCAACCCTCCTGATTAGGTGAAGAGAAGAAGTGTGGATGCTCCAGGTCACTGGCTTGAAGCAGCATGCCAGTCACCATGCCATCCTCTCCCCTGCCACCGCGGAGGAAGACAGCAGCCGGTCCCATCTGCAATAGCTGGCGGGCAGCCGAGGTCATCTGTTCGGAGGTGGATACCTCTGTATTGAGTATCAACGAAGCCTCTGTGCATTTGAGCACCAGAAGGCTGACTATCGGAAACAGCTGGCTGATATAATAGCGGAGCGAAGCGTCATCCATCAGCTGTTCGCCACGGGAGGTAAGCAGACCCGGAGCACACACTATGTGCCGGCAACCCACCACCTCCTCCCTAATCAGACGGATAGTGTCCATATCATGCACCATACCCACCTTGACGGCACGTGGATGGATATCTGCCAGGATGGCGTCCAGCTGTGCCTTGACTACCTGAACGGGCAGCACATAGATATCAGAGATTCCTTGAGAATTCTGCGATGCGATGGCGGTAATGACCGATGCAGCATTGCCACCCAAACCCGTTATGGTCTGAATGTCAGCCTGAACGCCAGCTCCGCCTGTGGTGTCAGAGCCCGTGATGGTGAGTATGGGTATAAAGGGTTTCATACTTTCAGCGGCCCATTGCCGTGGCCTATCTGGTTCGACACACCATCCATTATTGCTTTGGTCAGGAACCGTTTAGCGCCTGCTACAGCCTCTGGCAGTTTGTGGCCGTCTGCCAGCAAGGAGGCGATGGCGGATGAGAGGGTACAACCTGTGCCGTGGAGGTTACGGGTGGTTATCCGCTGCTCGGTGTAGGTATGCACGGTGCCGTCAAGCATCAGCAGACGATCTGTCATTGCCTCACCCTCTGCGTGTCCTCCTTTGACAAGGAAATGAGTGGGATAATGTCCCTGAAGTGTCTTATCCAGCAGTTGAATCTCTGGCAGATTCGGCGTGACCAACGTGCATAGGGGCATCAGCTCATGCACCACATAGTCAATACATTCCTCTGCCATCAGCCGGGTACCTGAAGTGCTGATCATCACAGGGTCAAGTACGATGGGCAGTGGGGATGGATGCCGGCCTTCGGATGAAGACTGATTACCGGTCTGCACCTGGCTATCCATCTGATCCGGCTTAATATGGTATCCGGTGGCGGACAGATGATTTTTAATTACCTCCACGATAGCCTTGGCAACCTCCAGCGTCGGGATCATGCCAATCTTGATGGCACGGACATCCAGATCTTCGAGCACCGAACGCATCTGCCTTGCCACCATTTCACCACTTACGGGCATCACGCCCTGCACACCCAAGGTATTCTGTGCCGTAATGGCAGTAATTACCGTGGCTGCATAGTTGCCCAAAGCCGTGATGGTCTTGAGATCCTGCTGTATGCCAGCGCCGGCTGATGAGTCGCTGCCCGCTATGGTCAGCACCACCCGGCTTCCTCTCCAAGCATCGCCCAGAATCATACCGCCTCCAAAGCCCATCTGACTGACCTCCTCCATCCGGTCGAAGGTGACTCCACCCAAGGCAAGAACCCGCTGATCAATCAGCCCCTCGGCCTTTGCTTCAGACAGCTGCTGATAGGAGAAGGCTGCGCGATAGCCCTGCTTGGAGATACTGTCAAAGATAGGGCTGAGCGAGAGGTAGTCAAAGTGCCGCCGCTCAAGCTTCGGCTGCTCCTCGCTTCCCATATTGACTGAATATCCCTCATGCTTACGCTGGGCGAGTTCTTCCAGCGAATGGCAGCTGGTAGAAACCCTCCCCTGCCATCCTGCAGGCACGTCAGGTACGCGACTGGTCAGGTGAATGCCTCCCAGCCCATACTTCTGTGCCAGACGGACATGATCATGGATGGTGATGCGGCTTAAGTAACGGCAAGGCAGTGCCATAAGTAATGACTCCACTTGCTCCTCACTTAACCCTGGTTTGCGTAGGTGCAGCAGGTCAATGCCCCTCTGCTCAAACAGACGGACAATGGCATTCGCCTCATCAGGGAAAAGATATGGCTGGGTAATGACGATCAGCATGTTACTCTTTTTTCGTCCGGATGGCAACTCTTTAACTTTTTAACTCTTTAACTTTTTAACTTCGTTTGATTTTTGTAAAATCAAACGACGCGTCCCAATCCTTCCAAACGGGTTCGATGCCACGCTCCTTAAGCGAACGGACAATCTCATCCACCTTGCGGTCATCGCTTACCGTGAACTGCTCAAGTGCCTCAGGATAGGTGTAGTATCCTCCAGGGTTCACGCGACTTTCGGCCGACATCGTGGTAACCCCCAATGTACACATGTTGTTGCGGATAAACTCAGGCTCACGGGTTGAGTAAGAGATATCAACGTCATGATCGAAAATGCGCATGGCAAAGGTGACCTGTGCCAGTTCACGATCAGTGACGAAGCAGTTAGGCTGGAAACCCTCGTTCTGCGCAGGGCGCATACGTGGGAAGTTGACCGAATATTTGGTCCTCCAGTAGTGCTTCTGCAGGTAGCGAAGATGATAAGCGAGCATAGTGACATCAGTCTTCCATTCCTTCTCCAAGCCAAGCAACGCACCCATACCAATGGAGTGAACACCAGCCTGACCCATACGGTCAAAGCCGTCACAACGCCATTCGAAGTGCGACTTCATGCCGTGTGGATGATAGAGCTTGTAGTTTTTGCGATTGTATGTCTCCTGAAAGCAGATCACGCCATTGAGGCCATGATGAGTCAGCATCTCATACTCCTCAGCTTTGAGTGGCATCACTTCGAGCTTGAGGTTTGAGAAGTATGGCTTTGCCCTGTCAAGTGCCTCCGCCAGATACTTAGGACCTGCCACACCTGGATTCTCGCCCGTCACGATCAAGAGATTCTCAAAAGGGGCGATACGCTTGATAGCCTTGTATTCATCTTCACACTGGTCGATGGTGAGGATGGTGCGCGCCATGGGATTCTCACGATGGAAGCCGCAATAGACACAAGAGTTGGTGCAGGAATTGGTGATATAGAGCGGAATGAACATTGACATAGTCTTGCCAAATCGCTCCTGAGTATATTTCTGACTCAGACGTGCCATCACCTCCAGATAAGGTTCGGCAGCGGGAGAGATCAGTGCCATAAAGTCCTCCACATCGCAATGGCTTTTGGCCAAAGCACGACGCACATCCATGTCCGTCTTGGAGGCAATCTTTTGGGTTGTTTCGTCCCAATCGATCTTTAATAGTTCGTCACTGAACATATTATTATATACAATTTAACAATTTACAATATTGTAACTGATCAACCATGAATCACAATCATGGAAATATGAAATCTCCATCAGCAAAGATCCAGACATTGGAATGTCATTGACAAGGCATCAAAGACCAGAATCCGATCCGTGAGCATCTGGCCTAGGCCAGTGAGGTATTTGATAGCTTCAGTAGCCTGTAATGTACCCAACGTGCCGACAGCGCTTCCTAACACACCTACCGTAGCAGCTTTCTGTACCTCTTCTGACAATGGCGGATCAGGGAAGACGTCACGATAGGTAGCCGACCCTGGCACATGCGTCATGATCTGTCCCCCATACTTCACGATTCCTGCAATGCAGAAAGGCTTCCCCAACTCAATACAGAGATCATTGATCAGGTATTTTGACTCGAAAGAATCGGTACACTCCACGATGAAATCATATTGACCAAAGATGTCACGCGCATTCTCCTCATTAATATAATAAGGATAAGTCAGCACCTTCACCTCAGGATTGATGGCCAGCATCTTCTCGGCAGCCGATTCCGCCTTCAGCCTTCCCTTATCCTTCGTAGCATGAATCACCTGCCGCTGCAGATTGCACAAAGACACTACATCGGCATCGGCAATGCCTATCGTTCCGATACCTGCTGCAGTCAGATACAACGCACATGGTGAACCCAGACCACCGGCGCCGATGATCAGCACCTTAGCCTGCAGCAGCCGCTCCTGCCCTTCTGTGCCAAAGCCTTCAAGCAGGATGTGGCGGGAATAACGTTCTTTCTGCGCTTCAGTCAATGTCATTTCTATGCTTTATTTTTAGAAAACTTTCGATTGGCACCCCATCCATTAGTTCTCATATGCCATGAGCATTTTCCTTTATTATGATCCATCAAAGGTAATCACTCCCTTCCCCCTGGAAGGGGGCAAGGGTAAGGGGATGGGGGCTTTGCTGTGCGTTGTTTCTTACAGCTTCCTCAAATCATGTGTCAGCTTAGCGGCACAGAAGTTAGGACCACACATGGTGCAGTATTCGCCATCAGTATGACCAGCCTCCTCAAAGTACTGCAGAGCGCGCTCAGGATCGAGCGAGAGGTGGAACTGATCGCGCCAGCGGAAGTCGAAGCGGGCCTTCGAGAGGGCATTGTCGCGAATCTCAGCACCTGGATGACCCTTGGCCAAGTCGGCAGCATGAGCAGCTATCTTGTAGGTAATCACGCCATTGCGCACATCCTCACGGTTAGGCAGGGCCAGGTGCTCCTTTGGTGTCACATAGCAAAGCATTGCTGTGCCGAGCCAAGCAATCTGAGCACCGCCAATGGCCGAAGTGATATGGTCATAGCCAGGGGCAATGTCGGTCACGATAGGACCAAGTGTGTAGAATGGTACCTCGTGGCAGTGGTCGAGCTGACGCTCCATATTCTCACGGATCTTATGCATTGGCACATGGCCAGGACCCTCGATGAAGGCTTGTACACCCTTCTCCCAGGCACGTGTTACGAGTTCGCCCATGGTGTCGAGCTCAGCAAACTGGGCTGCATCATTGGCATCAGCCGTACATCCAGGACGAAGACCATCGCCAAGAGAGAGGGCAACATCATATTTGGCTACGATGTCGCAGATGTCGTCAAAATGCTCGTAAAGGAACGACTCCTGATCGTGAATCAGACACCACTTCGACATAATCGAACCGCCACGGCTCACGATACCGCACAGACGGCTGTCAGCCAGATGCACATTGTGACGACGGATGCCTGCATGGATGGTGAAGTAGTCGACACCCTGCTCACACTGTTCGATAAGGGTATCCTTATATACCTCCCAGTTCAGATCCTCCACACGACCCTGCACCTTCTCCAGTGCCTGATAGATAGGCACGGTTCCTACTGGCACCGGACAGTTGCGGATAATCCACTCGCGTGTCTCGTGAATGTTCTCACCCGTTGAGAGGTCCATCAGCGTATCACCGCCCCACTTGCAGCTCCATACGGCCTTATCTACCTCCTCCTCGATGCTTGAGGTGGTGGCAGAGTTGCCGATGTTGGTGTTGATCTTCACCAGGAAGTTTCGGCCGATGATCATCGGCTCAGCCTCTGGGTGGTTGATGTTGGCAGGAAGTACGGCACGGCCGCGGGCAATCTCATCGCGCACAAACTCGGGAGTGATATGGCTCTTGATGCCCAGTTCCACACAGTTCATGTTCTCACGGATGGCTACATACTCCATCTCAGGAGTGATGATACCGGCCTTGGCATAATCCATCTGGGTGATATGCTTGCCCTCTTTGGCTCTTCGGGGCAGAGCGATATGCTCAAAGCGCAGATGGTCGAGGCTCTTATCGGCCAGACGCATCTTGCCGTAATCGCTGGTAACTTCACTCAAGACCTCGGTGTCGTTACGATCAATGATCCACTGCTCACGAAGGCGAGGCAGACCTTTCTTGAGATCGACCGTGTAGGCAGGATCGTTGTACAATCCGGCCGTATCATAGATATAAACTGGAGCGTTCTCCTCAGTGTGAGGCACGCCATTCTTGTCCTTATTGACAGTTGGTGTCAGGTTGACCTTCGTCATACCTACCTTGATGAAGGGAAAAAGACGCCCCAGCATGTAAGCTTTCTCCCTCTGTGCGTATGCTTTGTTATCTTGTGGCATAATAGTATTGTTTTAATCGAATAATGGGGTGTCCGAAAATTCTATGTTTTTTCACTGCGCTGGATATGGTTACGCTGCGCGATGCTGAAAAACTATAAAAACGAATAAAAACTATAAAAACAATTAATTAAAAATAGCTTACAGAATTGTCTTCTGGGTTATAATAAAAACGTTCACACTCATATCTCAAAGGATAGAAATTGACCAGTATACCTACTCTGATACCAGCATTTCGCATATAGTTCGTAAGCTGCAAACGCTCATAATTGCTGAGATGTTCTATCGCCTTACATTCCAGAAATATCTTATCTTTTACTAAAAAATCAACTCTTAAACTTGATCGAAGCTTGATTCCTCGAAAATAAGGATGAAAAGAAAACTCTCTTTCAAATTTTATGTTCTTTTGCGACAATGCTATTTCAAGACACTCCTGATAGACATACTCTGTTAGAGAATGGCCTTTTTCGTCATGAACTTCTTTACAGCATGCAATAATATCATAGACAAATCTAACCAATTTATCCTTTGTCTCACCATCAGGCAAAGTCTTGACAGTCATAAATAAAAACGTTTTTATAGTTTTTATCTGTTTTTATAGTTTTTCAGCACCGCGCAGCGCTTAGTTCAAGAACGCTGTAAGTGGTGAAGATGCCTCGGCTGAATCGCTGATTGCACCCAATCCTGCCTCGTAGGCACGACGACCGGCGATGACAGCCTCCTTGAAGGCAACGGCCATCTGAACAGGATCACCAGCTACTGCGATAGCGGTATTGACCAGACAGCAGTCAGCACCCATCTCCATAGCTTCGGCAGCATGGCTTGGCGCACCGATGCCAGCATCCACAACCACTGGCACATTGGCCTGCTCGATGATGATCTGGAGGAAATCCTTCATACGCAAACCCTTATTTGTACCGATAGGAGCAGCCAATGGCCTAACGGTAGCAGCACCAGCCTCCTCAAGATGCTTACAGAGAGTTGGGTCGGCCTGACAATAAGGCAAAACGACGAATCCCAGCTTCACAAGCTGCTCAGTAGCCTTCAACGTCTCGATGCTATCGGGCAGGAGGTAACGTGGATCAGGATGAATCTCGAGCTTGAGCCAATTGGTACCAAATGCCTCACGGGCCATCTGTGCAGCAAATACGGCCTCCTCGGCATTGCGTACGCCAGAGGTATTAGGCAACAGCTGAATGCCTTGATTCTGCACAATGTGCTGCAGGAGATCGTCCTGCTTGTCCTCGAGTTCGATACGCTTCATGGCTACGGTCACCATCTCTGTCTCCGAAGCCTTAATTGCCTCGGCCATGAGCTGGTTGCAGCTGAATTTTCCTGTTCCCAGGAAGAGACGCGAGTTGAACTCACGTCCTGCAATAATGAGTGGTTTCATATAATTGTGATTTAATTGATGTTGATTGGGGAGATTATCGAGTATGCGAGTTTTCGAGGCATCGAGTATTCGAAGCATCGAAGCATCGAAGCATCGAGTATTCGAGTATTCGAATATTCGATATTTCGAGTTATCGAGTTATCGAGGCCTCGGATTCATTTGCCAATAAGTGCCAGTAGCCGCTTCATCTCTGCTACAGGGTCGGCAGCACGTAATACGGTTCCGCTGAGTGCGATGCCTGTCACGCCTGTCTGCATGATGGCTGGAATATCATCAGCCGTGATGCCGCCAATGGCAACGATAGGGAGGTCAATGTCGGCATTACGCATCTGCGTCACAATGCTACGATACCCTTCAAGCCCCAGCACGGGCGAAAGCTTCTTCTTGGTGGTCGTGAAGCGGAAAGGGCCGCACCCGATATAGTTGGCTCCTGCCTCATAGTGTGCCTTGACGTCCTCAAAAGTGTTGGCTGTGCCGCCAATGATGAACTTATCGCCCAAGATCTTCCGAGCCTCAGCTATCGGCATATCCATCTTGCCCAGATGCACACCATCTGCATTGATCTTCTTGACTAACTCCACGTGGTCATCAATGATGAAAGTGGCTCCAGCTTCACGGCACAGGCGCTGTGCCTCCAGTGCGACGGGCAGCATTTCATCATCTGTGGCATCTTTCATCCTCAGCTGTACCCAACGGCAACCACCCTGCAGCGCAAGGCGGATGGAGTCAAGATAGCTGATGGTGTCTGTATAATGAGATATGAACTGTATCATTCTTTTTTCTTTAAGCAGATAATCAGGACTAACTTGCTCATCCACCAAAGGCGGCTTTGATCACCACAATATTGTCATTCTCTTGAAGAGAAGTGCTTTCCCACTCGGTGCGAGGCACCATCTTATTGGCAATGGCAATAGCCACACCTTTCTGTGGCAATCCCAATTCGGCATGCAGCTCCTGCACGGTCGTTGCCTTGACCTCAGCCGACTTATTGTTGATTATTACTTGCATAGTTGAGTACAAGTTATGAGTTATGGGTTATAATCGAAACAACCCCATCATAGGACAGAAAGCCTACAATGGGGGTAAAACATATTGTCTCAAGAGTATTTAAGCATTTCCTACGGCAGCATTATCTGCTTCAGGTCAATGGGTATAATCTCAGCCGCGAGCCACCAGGCACTGCAGCACCCCCTCCGATTTGCATCGAATTGCGCCACAAAGATAACGCACTTTTGCAACAAATCCAAATAATCCAAGCAAAAAAGTGCTCACAATCATCTTTTTTAGCACAGATTACACTCAGTAGGCGTGCATCTGTGTAGAAAAACACGTGTTCCCTGTCCATTCTTATGACTTTTTCACCCGTTGCCGACAACCGTGCCCGGGATTTGAAATGAGGGTG
>JAZLJN010000099.1:0-31425 GCA_045617885.1 Bacteroidales bacterium
GACGGTCTTGCCACAATTATAGCATTGGTACTCGAATGTCTCTGGTTCGGTCCGCTGCACAGGAATTTGCTCTACCTGCTGTGGCTGCTGTATGTTCACCTTGGTATTGGTGTTTTGTGTATAGAGGTTGCTGGCAGCAGCGGTGGCCACGCCTCCCATGGCAGCGAATGCCTGATCCTGTGCGTGATCCTGACGTTCCTGTGCATACTGTTTGTCTGCACGCAGCTGATCCATCTGCTGTTGCTGACCAGCCATCTGTGCGCCTGCCACACCCATCATGCCCTGCTGCATCATCTGCGCCATCTGCATCATCATCTGCTGATTCTGACTGTTCTGCGCCTGCTGTTGTGCCATCATCTGCTCATACAGCGCCTTCTGGTCAGCCGCCTGCTGTGCACCACCATAGGCATTCGCCATCGCCACCTGCGCTTCGCCCGTGAGGTGCGACAGCTGGGCAGCACGAATCTGCTCGGCACTCATGTTGGCGAACTGATTGTCGCGGTTCATCTGCTCGTTGGCATGGATGGTGGCCATCGTCTGGGCATGCTGCTGCTCCTGCGCCTCCTGCTGCATCTGCAGCTTCATTGCCATCTCGAGGTTCTGCATCTGACGTGCACTGCGATTGGCCTCCAGCTGGTCATCATCGAACTTATCCTGACGCATGTTGGCACGCGCACGATCCTCGTCTTCAAGACGCTCGGCACGTTCACGGGCATGGTCTTCGAGGTCAACATTGCGCTGACGCATCATCTTCTCGAAGTCATAGTCCTCCTCAGCTTTGAGTCGGTTGCGCTGACGGTCATATTCACGTTCCTCACGCACCCACTCACGCTCACGTTCCTCGTCCTCAATGCCCCAGCTGCGCCTGCGTTCCAGGTCTTCGCGCTGCCAGTCATGATCCTGCTTGCTGTCATCAAGTGCCCACTCTGCCTGCTGACGTTCCATCTCGACATTGCGGTCACTCTGGATGCGCATGATATTGGTGATCTCAGCACGGGAGATCTTGTCATGCTCGATAGCATCTTTGATAGCCTCCAGCTCGTCCTCCTTGACCAGGCGGTTACCCTGCAAAGCAAGCAGCTTCTCGTAAGCCTCCTCCTTGGTGGTAGCTTCGCGCACCTGGCGCTGGGTTTCGAGCATCAGCACGAACTCTGCACGCTCATCCTCGGTCAGCAGGCCCTGCTTGTCAATCTGCAGCATAGCCTGATTGTAGTCGGCGGCATTCTGCGCGGTATTGAGCAGCTGGCGGTTCTGCTCCTGCTCCATACGGTTACGGATCTCGCCGGTTCGGGTCATGTATTCAAGCTCCTTCTCCGAGCAGTAGATCTCCTTCTCCACCTCACGGAAACGTCCGAAGACATCGTCCTGCGAGTCGGTGATATTCAGGACTTGCGTACACTCCATGCCATAGAGGCGGCGGTTGATGCCTGACTGTATCTGCTGTGAGAGCTGGGCGCGGGTGTTGGCATCGAGTCCCTGCTGTGTATATTCCTGGTTGCGGAGAGTCTGACGAATGGCGTTCTCAATTTCGAAGTTGAGCAGGCGGAACACGTCATTCGTCGTGAGGCTGTTGTGATCCGTGAGATAGTTGGTGGCAAAGCTGGCGATGTCGCTGATCCGCATCTCTACCTCTATGCCGATATTGACGTCGAGGAAGCCCATCGGGATGACGTATGGATTGAAGGTGATGCCTTCCTCGGTCTCTATGCCACCAAAGGTAAGATTGAAGAAACGGTTGCTGATCAGGATAACGGAGAGCAGCGGCTGCGGGTTCTCCTGCCTGACTATCTTCTCTGCCTCTGCCTTGAACTTCTTCATGGCCTCCAGTTCCTGATCCTTGTTGCTCTTCCTGGCTACCGGGGTCGAACCAAAGACAAACTCAAGGCCGCGCCTGATCCAGCTGCCTGCAATGCCTACGAGACCGCCCCGCTCGGCAATGGTCTGGTTCTGCAGGCGCTGGCGCTCTGCCTCCTCGGCAGTCCGGACCTTCTCCTTGTGGTTCTGCATCAGCTGCTCGGTAAGGGTCTCGATCAGCCTCTTCATCTCGGCGTCCGACTTCACCTGAAGCTTGTACGCTCCGGCCTCCATCACCTTCACGAGCTCGCCGTTGACAAACACCATGGCAGAGCAGCCCTGCTGGATGATCACGCCGTTCAGCCCGTCCACGGCATCAAGCTCGCGCTCGGTGATGCGGCGGGCTATCTGTCCGCGCTGGATGCCCCAGGTAGCTTTGTGCTCAACGATGGCACATTCGTCGGGATTAATGTCATGAAGCTCTGCCGTCGAGAGGTGATGCTGGCGGACAGGCGAGGCATTGCCGGTAGGAACGCCTGTCAGGTTCGGATCCGCCTTTACCTTAATCTCATATAGTTTCTTGTCAAGAGCATACATCGCCTTCTTGATACGACCATTCTGAGCAGAGATGCTGCCTGTAGTATCGCTGGCAGCATTCTGCAGTGCCTCAATGCATTTGACGAACTCTATTTCGTCCGTCGCATCTATGGCATCAGGGTATTTCTTCTTGAGGTGATTGAATGTAGTCTGAGCATCCTGTATCTTCAGTGGCACGCCCTGGATCAGTGCCTCATTGGTGTTTTCATTCTGGCGCTGACGGTCATAGCCCTGGCTGAAGCTTCCGCCAGTTACCGCAGAGGCAATGCCTGCTCCTACGCGACTGAAAAAGCCCTTCTCATCAGCGGCTGGACGTGGTGCCTGCGGCTGGACGGGAGCCATAGGACGTGGGGCTTGCGGCTGCATCGGGCGCGGTGTCTGGGGCATGGAAGGAGCGGCAGGTCTTGGAGCCTGGGGTTGAATAGGGCGAGGAGCCTGGGGCATCTGTGGACGTGGCATCTGCGGCATAGGACCCTTCATTGGTTGGGGCATGACGGATTGGCCGCACTTTGGGCAAAACTTTGACTCTGGAGATACCTCGTATCCACATTTTGTGCATTTCATTTTGATATCGTGTTTTTGATTATTAACTATAAAGGCACTTTTGACCTGCGGCATCAGAGATGTCGAACAATAACTAATATTGTGTATGTTACAGGTATAAACGCTGCAAATATATTGAATTTCTTCCTATGTCAATTGGTTCATTTTGGTTTAGTTTTTCTAATAAACGAAATTTTCTTCATAAATGAGCTGTTTTCGACAAAAAAAGTATATCTTTGCGGCAAATAAAAAATGAAAGAACCAATTAGGAATAATGAAGGAACTGGATAATGCCAAACTTACCAAGCTAAAAGACCTCGTAGAGAAAGCCGTAGGATGCCCAATGAAGACACCTCGGAACTTTACCTTTCTAAGTCATCAGATACAGGATTTAACCAGCCAAACCATCTCTGTATCCACTCTTAAACGCCTCTGGGGCTATACCAACAATCAATATGGAGTCAGCGAGTTCACCCTGAACCTTTTGGCAAAGGTAGTTGGATATACCAATTGGGAGCACTTTTGCAACGACACAGACCAGGATAATGAGGAAGATGGAGAGCACGCTACGTCTGATCCATCCAGCCACGCGGTTGTGGTACGCAGACTCTGTACCGGATCACTGATGGCTGGAGATCAGATCAAACTGACATGGGGTCCTAACCGTAGTGTGCTGATACAATACGATGGATTGGATAAATTCCATGTGGTAGCTGCCGAAAACAGCAAACTGAAAATAGGTGATAGGTTTCAGGCATCAATCTTTGTGGAGGGGCAGCCTCTGCTGCTATGCGGACTGCAATGCGAAGATATGCCTCCTGTAGATTATCAATGCGGTATGCGTGGCGGCATTCGTTGGAAGTTTATTCCGAAGGATGAGGTTCAATCATAAGCGCAGACCAGCCTTTGACCTCTCTATATAGCCCGACGCTCTCTGCTGGCACCAGCAGACGAAGTCCAGGCTGCAGAGAATCGACATACTGGCGGTCAGCAGGGTCAAACACCTCGTCAATCTGGATTGGATCTGGACGCAAACAGGTGATCTGACGCAATGACGGACAATACATCAGGGCATATTCGCCCAGATGTTCCAAGCCCTCTGGGAATGTAAGTTCCTGGAGGGCTTCACATTGGAAGAAGGCTCCCCTGCCGACAGACTGCAGCGTTGAGGGTAATCCGACATGATACAGCTCTGTGCAATTGACAAATACATCCTGACCGATGCTTACCATCCCTTCAGGGAGGTCAATAGTCTGCAAGCCCGAACGGTGAAAACAACGGTCAGGCAGGGCTTGAAGTGTGGATGGGAGACGCAAAGTATGAAGCGACTGACAATCTACAAACACGTCAGTATGCAACTCCCGTAATCCTTCAGAGAGATAGACCTGACGCAAGTTGACGCAACCCTGAAAAGCAGATACTCCTATCTGTCTGACTCCAGACGCTACGCTCAAGTAGGCTATCTCGGCATGATCAGCAAAGGCGTTTTCGGCTATCTCAATGACCTGATAATTGCGTCCCTTCCAATGCGTAACGGAGGGAATGGACAATTCCACATCCCCCCATGCCCGTCCCTTCAGACTATCATCTTTGCCCACAACACTGCACCAAAGGCTATCCTCGGACAATACCCGGAAGTACAGGTTATCCTGATAGAAATGATAGCCCCGCCAGTTGGGCAGCTGTGACCCGATCCAGCAACCGAGCAGCGCCAATACTGCCACCAGCAAAAAGATCCATCCCTTGAGTCCTAAACGGCGGGATTGAGGCTGAAGCGCTGACAGCATGGCTGCAACAGAAGGGAACCGCTCATCACGATCCTGACAGGTAGCTTTGGCTATGATAGGCTGTAATATCCGGGTGGTTTCAGAGGTTCTGGTATCACTGGTTTGTCCAATCAGATATTGCATGATCTTTCCTACGCTGTAGATATCGGCACGGGCATCAATACACAACCCTGGCGTACCTACCTCTGGAGCCGAAAAACCATCAGTAGCAGCCAGACTATAGGGGAAACTATCCGTGAAGCATCCGCCCAGATCAATGATGCGCACATCATGATTGAGGTTAGAAAGCATTACATTTGAGGGTTTCAAATCAAGATGCACTACGCCGTTCTCATGAATTGCAGCCAATCCCTGCAACAACTGAATAGCCACCTGACGGATCTGTGCCAGAGTGAGCTGCTGTCCCTCAAGGGTCTGCCCCTCCACATAGTCCATCACAAGCGTACACTCGTCAGCCGTATCAACCAACTGATGGCAATGCACCACGTAAGGCGATGTAATCCGGCTTCCTACCTCATATTCTTTGCGCCACATCTGCCGGTAGCGTTCGTCACCAAGTAATTCCTGATGCAAGGACTTATGGAACCACAGACGGTAATTTTCCTCCACACGCCACAAGCGTGCCGTAGGTGTATCCTGCAGCCAGATGCCATGACTCTTTTCGGCACGTGGTGTAAAGATTATCTCGGAGGTTTCATCAGTGGATAGTTGCATGGTAGGAGGATGTTTGGAAAAGGCATTACAATTCTGGCGCAAAGATAAGAATTATTCTTCTATCTGCCAAGATAAATGAACGGAAAGATGTGATTTTATAGATTCCACAAACCCAAAGTACCTTTATAACATATTATAACCTCCAACAAAAGAAATCAAAATAAATCAAGACCTTTGACTACAAAATTGATTTTCTTTGGTTTTCTTTGATTTTCTTTGTTGGAGAATAATAAGGGTACTTTTGAGATGCGCTAAGTATAATAAAAAACCTTTAAATGCGTGCCAGGATGTCTTGGCAAGCATTTAAAGATCGTGAAATGGGCGCCAAGACCTCTGGCACGCATTTAAAGATTAAGAAATGGATGCCAAGAGTTCTTGGCGTCCATTTCTCAACTTATGAATGTCTGAAAATGATCATTGACAGACATTCAAGGACCTGGGAATTGACGTTTATACACACAAACATCAATTCAGAGCTCTCGGATCAGTTGTCCAACCATCGTGGCAACCAATCCGAGAGCTCTGATTGAAATACGCTAATTTGCGTGAAGAATTCGTGTATTACTTACTTCTTGTTCTGCTCCACCCACTGACGTGCGTTGATGAAGATCTGAATCCAAGGAGTAACCTCATCCTGTGCGTGATCTGCAGGATAATAGCCGCACTGCCATGGGAACATTGCACGCTCTGGGTGTGGCATCATAGCCAGGTGGCGTCCGTCAGCTGAACAGATACCTGCCAGACCCTCAGGCGAACCGTTAGGGTTAGCAGGATAGGTCTTGTAGCCATAGAGTGCTACGCAGTTGTAATCCTCAAGGCTCTTGCCAGCTGGAAGGCCGAACTTGCCCTCACCGTGAGCTGCCCAGATACCGATGCGAGCGCCAGAGAGGCTGCCCATCATGATGCTCTGGTTCTTAGGGATGCGCACGTTGACGAAGTTCGACTCAAACTTATGGCTGTCATTGTGCAGCATGTGTACACGGTCAGGGTTCTGTGCTGCTGCAAGAATGTCTGGATGCTTGGCATCGAGGTTAGAACCAACAAGGCCCATCTCGATCATCAGCTGGCAACCGTTGCAGATACCGAGTGACATGGTGTCAGGACGTGCATAGAAGTCCTCCAGCGCCTTACGTGCCTTCTCATTGTAGAGGAAGCCTGCAGCCCAGCCCTTTGCCGAACCGAGAACGTCCGAGTTAGAGAAGCCTCCGCAGAAGACGATGAGGTTGACATCCTTCAGATCCTCACGACCAGAGATAAGGTCGGTGATGTGAACGTCCTTCACATCGAAACCAGCCAGCCACATTGAGTAAGCCATCTCACGTTCAGAGTTGACACCCTTCTCACGGAGAATTGCTGCCTTGATGCCGGTCTTGTTGCGACGGTCAGGATTCAGGCCCATGTCAGCCAGCTTACCAGTGAAGTTCTTTGGCCAGAGGTAATAGAGAGGCTGCTTCTTGTAGTTCTCAAAGCGCTCGTCAGCCTTTGCAACGCCTGACTGCTTACGATCCAGGAGGTGTGATGACTCATACCAAACGTCACGGAGAGCATCAATATCAAATACCTCCTGACGCTCGCCCTGACGAACCGATACGGTGCGCTCATCACAAGGATAACCGATCTTGGCAACAGCCACGCCTGCCTTCTCCATCAGTTTCTCGAAGGTCTTGCCCTCCTTCACCTGAAGGATGACGCCTGGATTCTCTGCGAAGAGGAGCTTGGTGAGATCCTTCTCAGCAAAGTCGGTAAGGTTGATGCGGAGACCACCCTCGGTATTAGCGAAGCACATCTCAAGGAGGGTAGTGAGCATACCACCAGCCGAGATATCGTGACCAGCCAGGATGAGCCCCTCATTGATAGCCTTCTGTACGGCATCAAAAGCATCAGCAAAGTACTCTGGGTTCTCAACGGTAGGCACACTGTCACCCACACGGTTGAGAGTCTGTGCCAATGCAGAGCCACCCAGACGCATCTCACAGAATGAGAAGTCAACGTAGTAAAGATCAGTAGAGCGGTCAAGCTGAACCACCGGTGAAACCACCTTGCGTACGTCAGTCACCTCACCACCGCCAGAGATAATCACACAGCCTGGGCTGATTACCTTCTCAGAGGTACCATCAGCCTTATTGTACTGCTGGGTCATAGAGAGGGAGTCCTTACCCGTTGGGATATTCACGCCGAGCGAGATTGCAAAGTCAGAACATGCCTGAACAGCAGCATACAGACGGGCATCCTCACCTGCATTGCGGCATGGCCACATCCAGTTGGCAGAGAGGCTGACGCCCTCAATACCTCCCTCAATAGGAGCAAACACAATGTTGGTCAAAGCCTCAGCCACTGCCATGACAGAACCGGCTGGAGCATCAACGAGCGCTACGGCTGGAGCATGACCGATAGAGGTAGCGATACCAGCCTTTCCGCGATAGTCAAGGGCAACGACACCACAGTCGCTCAATGGCAACTGAAGCACGCCCTGACACTGCTGACGGGCAATCTTACCGGTAACGGAGCGGTCCACCTTGTTGGTCAACCAGTCCTTACATGCTACTGACTCCAGACGGAGGACATTATTTATATAAGTTAATAGTTCGGAGTTATTAGTTATTACCGGCTGGTAATGGTGCTCTACGGTCGAATCGTGCATGTAGGTCTTTGGCGCATGACCGAACATATCAGCCAGCGAGAGGTCAATAGGCTTAACGCCATCAGCCTGCTCGAAACAGAAACGCATATCATTGGTAGCCTCACCAATCACGTAGAATGGTGAACGCTCACGCTCGGCAATCTTGCGGCAGTAGTCAATAGCCTCCTCCTTCACGAGGAAGCCCATACGCTCCTGGCTCTCGTTGCCCGAAATCTCCTTGGCAGAGAGGGTTGGGTCACCGATAGGGAGCTTATCCATATAGATCTTACCACCGGTAGCATCAATAAGCTCAGAGAGACAGTTGATGTGACCGCCTGCACCATGGTCATGGATAGAGACGATTGGGTTGTTGTCACTCTCACCCAGGGCACGTACTACGTTGTAGGCACGCTTCTGCATCTCAGGGTTGGCACGCTGCACGGCGTTGAGCTCAATACCCGAGGTATATTTACCGGTATTGACTGAAGAGACAGCACCGCCGCCCATGCCGATTCGGTAGTTATCACCACCGATGAGGATGACCTTCTCGCCTGGCTCAGGCTCACCCTTCAGGGCATCACGCATCTTGCCGTAGCCTACGCCACCTGCCAGCATGATTACCTTATCAAAGCCGTACTTGAGCTGCTCCTTATCGGTCTCATCACTCTGGAACTCGTAGGTAAGGAGAGAACCGCAGATCAGTGGCTGGCCGAACTTATTACCGAAGTCAGAAGCACCGTTAGATGCCTTGATCAGCACCTGCTCTGGAGTCTGATAGAGCCAAGGACGAGCCTCCATGCCCTGCTCCCACTGCTTCTTCTCATCATTACGTGGATAAGAGGTAATGTAAACGGCAGTACCAGCGATTGGCATAGATGCCTTACCGCCACCCATACGGTCACGGATCTCACCGCCCGTACCTGTAGCAGCGCCATTGAATGGCTCGACGGTAGTTGGGAAGTTATGGGTCTCTGCCTTGAGAGAGATAACAGATTCGAACTCCTTCACCTCAAATTCAGAGGCTGTGGTAGGATCAGCTGGGGCAAACTGCTCAATGACCGGACCCTTATTGAAGGCTACGTTATCCTTATAGGCGCTCACCAACTTGCCTGGCTGGCACTTTGAGGTTTTCTTGATGAGGTTAAAGAGGGATGACTCCTTCTCCTCGCCATCAATGATGAAGGTACCGCCGAAGATCTTGTGACGGCAGTGCTCAGAATTGACCTGGCTGAAGCCGAACACCTCAGAGTCAGTCAGCGGACGGCCCACACGTTTGCTCACATCATTGAGGTACTCAATCTCCTCAGCTGAGAGAGCGAGACCCTCCTTCTTGTTGTACTCCTCAAGGTTCTCAATATAAACAATAGGATCAGGCTGCTTGTCAATGGTGAAGCAACGCTGGTCAATGCCTTCGTACAGGCGACGAAGCATAGGGTCAAAAGTGGCGTCAGGACCACTGGCAGGGAAATACTCCTCAATACGAACGATGCCCGTAAGACCCATGTTCTGGGTAATCTCAACGGCATTGGTGGACCATGGGGTGATCATCTCACGGCGTGGACCTACATACCAGCCCTTGACCTCAGTCTCGGGCAGAAGAACGGCATCACTGAAGAGCCAACACAGACGCTGTGACTCATCAACGGTGAGCTGATGATCCACATCGACGGCCAGCACGGTAGCTGACGGTTGCTTGAAGAAGAAAATCATATATTAAACGAATTACTAATTACTAATTACGAAATTGGTTATGAATCATTCGTGAGAAAAGTATCATTTTGCCTATATTGACGGGCGAAAATGAACTAAAAATCCGTTTCGCGGTGCAAAAATACAAAAAAAAATTGATACTTATGAATGTTTTTCAAAAAATAACACTATCTTTGCGCAAAAAATAATAGAAAACGACCAAAATACATGTTAGAGACGACGATATTTACCATTATCTGGGGATTCTTCATTGGTGTGCTGGTTTCGGCGCCAATGGGTCCTACGGGTATTCTCGTCATCCAGCGAACGCTCAACAAGGGGCAGCTTCCCGGGCTGCTCACCGGCTTCGGAGCTTCGCTCTCTGATTTCATATATGCCCTTATCTCCGTCTTTGCACTTGGGCTGGTAGTGGATTGGCTGGAACAGTATCGGTCAACCCTTCAGTTTGCGGGTTCATTCTTCATCGCCCTGTACGCCATCTATCTCTGGAAGTCGAACCCTGCGGCAGGGCTGGGTGCCAAGGATACCAGTACGGCAATGATGTCGCCCCGTATGCGCGCATCAGGCATCCTCAAGAATTTCTTCTCCGGCTTTGGCATCACTATCAGCAATCCGCTGATCATCTTTTTCTACATAGCGCTGTTTGCACGCACCAACTTCCTCTTTGATGCCGATGCCGAGCATTGGTGGCTCTACATCATCGGTTTCTCTTGTCTGATAGCTGGAGCTGCCTGCTGGTGGCTGCTCATTACCTGGATAATCAACAAAGTACGCAATAACTTCGGTATCCGTACCCTGCGTAATATTAACCGTGCCATTGCCGGCGTGATGATGGGCATTGCACTGGTGGGATGCGTCAACGGCATCTATTATCTGTTCTTTTAGTCAGTATCTCCATACTATTATGTTCCGCAAGCACCTTTCTGACATCTGTAATCTGCTGACGCTCATTGTGGCCTCGGTGTATCTGCTGTTGGTACGCAATGCAGATGTCCTCTATATGGCACAGGACCATTCGTTGTGTCTGAATGAACCTTCCGTCTTCTTCCATGACGTAGCGCACCTGCCCGGTGGACTGCTGGTATGGATCGGGTGCTGGCTCACCCAATTATTCTACTATCCCTGGCTCGGCGCTACCGTACTGCTCCTGATCTGGGTAGCCACTTATTTTATGCTGACGCGGGCTTTCCGCATCCCGTCACAATGGAGATGGGTAGCATTGATTCCGCTCATGGCACTGCTGGTCAGCGAGGTAGATTTAGGCTACTGGATCTATTATATAAAGCAGCCGGGCTACTGGTTCCGCGAGTCATTAGGTCTGCTGACAGTCTCTCTGCTGCTCTGGCTCCAGTCGGCGGCACGCACGGCAGACTTGTGCCATCGCATCATCCGCTGGGCAGCACCCTGCCTGGCTATCCTGACCTATCCGCTGATTGGCTGGTATGCGACTCTTGCATTGGTAGCAATGGGCATCCGTTACCTCTTAAGCCGGCAGTGGGGCGCAGGCAGTTTCAGCTTGCTGCTGGCACTGCTTATGCCACCGCTGATGGTCAAGTGCTATACTTCAGTACGCGATGCGGATGCCTGGACCATAGGATTTCCGCTCATTGAGTCGAACCTCAGTCTCTCTTGGCTTCTCACTGTGCCATTTATCGTAATGGTTGCGGCGCTGCTGCTGATGATTTCGGTCAAAGTATGGCCGGAAATTAAGAAGGCTTCCCTCTACATTCAGGCTACAGTCCTGGCAGGAATGCTGCTGACGTCTGTTTCCTGCAGCTTTGATGACTATAACTACCATGCCGAGATTGAGATGTACCGCGACATGGAGGAGTTCCGCTGGGACCGCCTCATCAGCCGTATGGACAAGCTCCCCGAGGGACCGACCCGACAGATGGTGGTATGCAAGAACCTTGCCCTCATCAACCTCAAGCATCTGGGCGACGGACTCTTCCTGTATCCTAACATCGGACCGGATCCGAAAGTCAATCCAGGGCTGGAGATGCACATAGCACAGACGTCAGCCCCAATGTTCTACCTGCAGCATGGCCTTGCCAACGATGCCATCCACTGGTGCATTGAGAACAGCGTGGAGTACGGACTGTCAATGAACGACATAAAGATCATGACCCTGGCAGCTATCCTGAACGGTGAAAACCAGCTGGCAGCAAAGTACATCAACATGCTGCGCCACACCCTCTTCGGATCAATATGGGCAAAAAGATACTATCCGCTCACCGTACAGCCTGACTGGATCAAGGATTATCCGGAGCTGCAGACTATGAAGAAGCTGCATGACAGTGACATCGAGTATATAGTGGGCGATCTGGGCGACTGCGAGTTCCGCATCTACCGCCACTTCTCAAACACGCTGTACAATCCGGATCCACTCTTCCAGGAGGTTGCCCTTGCCTACTCACTGATGCTCAAGAACCGCGAGATCAGCATGATTCAGCTGCAGACCTACAGAGAGCTGCACCGCAGGCAGAAAGAGCTGCCCCACTACTATCAGGAGGCATACGATCTGTTCCGCAAGATGGAGCAACACACGCTCACCAAGGAAGAGGTGGATAAGATGATTCCTGCCGTTCATGGAAAGACCTACCCTTGGTTCTTCTTCAAGGTCAATGACGCAAAGACATACTAAAATGAAAAATCTACTCTATATACTTCTGCTGCCCTGGTTGCTTCTGACAGCCTGCACGCCATCCATCCCCGGGCAATCAGCCTCCGCAGGACGTCAGCCACGGCTGGTGCCTGACTATACCGACGTGACCATCCCGAGCAATATCTGTCCGCTCAACTTCATGGTCAAGGAGGAGTGCGATGATGCCATAGTGCGCGTCAGCACCGGTAATGACCAGTATGTGTTGGGCAGCAAGGAAAAGAAAGTCAGATTTGATGCCGGACAATGGCGGAAGATCCTGCAGCAGACAGCAGGCAACAGCATGAAGGTAGAGGTCTGGACGCATGGCACCGAGGGCTGGACTGCTTATGAGCCATTCCAGATCAATGTGGCAAAAGAGGAAATCGACTCCTGGATATCCTATCGACTCATCCCGCCGTCATACGTCTCGTACGAAGAGATTATCATCGCACAGCGTGACCTTACTACCTTCGACGAAAGGGTGATCTACAACACCAAGCTCCTCACAACGCAGGAGACAGGACAGTGCATCAACTGCCACTCCTACCAGAACTACCGCACGGACAATATGCTCTTCCATATCCGTAAGGACTGGGGCGGAACCATGCTGGTGCACAATGGCAAAGTAAGCAAAGTGGATCTGAAGACTCCTGAAACACTCTCAGCCGGCGTCTATCCGGCCTGGCATCCAACCGAACCGCTCATTGCCTTCTCTACTAATCTGACGGCACAGATCTTCCACAACCAAGACACTGCCAAGATTGAAGTATTTGATGGTTCGAGCGACATGATTCTCTATGACGTGGAGCGCTCCGAAATCACCGACATCAGCAGCCTGGAAGAGGAGATGGAGATATTTCCTACCTGGAGTCCGGATGGCAAATGGATCTATTACTGCACAGCACGTCCTCCCTTCGACACAGCTCCGGTGGACAGCCTCGGCAATCCAAGAGACCTGAAGAACCTGGCGATGAACAATGTGGAGGGCATCCGGTACGACCTCTACCGCATGCCGTTCGATCCTGCTACCCGAACCTTCGGAATCAGAGAGATGCTCTATGAGGCATCGGCTGACAGCATGAGCGTCACCCTGCCCCGACTCTCTCCTGACGGACGCTGGGTGGCATTTGCCCGCGGCAAGTACGGATGCTTTCAGGTATGGCATCCGGAGGCAGACATCTGGCTACTCAATACGGAAGATGGCAGCCTGAAACCTCTCACTGCCATCAATTCCAATTGCTCGGAGTCCTACCCTACCTTCTCAAGCAACGGACATTGGATCATGACAGCCTCCCGTCGTGATGACAATAACTTTACACGTCCGTACATTGCTTATTTCCATCCAGACGGGACGTGCGACAAACCATTTGAAGTACCGCTTGAAGATCCGGAGCTTTACCTGTTAGGATTCAAGTCATACAACCGTCCGGAATTTATGATTGAACCGGTAACGGTTGACCCTCGCGAGTTTGCCCGCATCTCCAAAGATGGCGTAGCCGTACAAGCAACCTACAAGCATGAATAAAGAGATACTCCGCATCACCCTGCCTAGCATCGTCACGAATATCACAGTGCCGCTGCTGGGCATTGTTGATTTAGCCATCGTAGGGCATATCAGTGCAGAGTCAGCCGCTGCCGTCATTGGAGCCGTATCAGTAGGCACATTAATATTTAATATGGTGTACTGGCTGTTTAACTTCCTCCGGATGGGCTCAAGCGGACTAACGGCACAGGCTTACGGCAGAGGTGACACAGTCTCACAGCGGCGCATCCTGCGCATGGCGCTGACTGTGGCTCTGGGATGCGGCATGGCAATCGTTATACTGCAAAGGCCCATCGAATGGACAGCGCAATGGATCATTGCACCATCGCCAGAGGTCTGGACGCTTGCCATTGCCTATTTCCGGATCCGAATCTGGGCAGCACCCGCCGTCCTGGCGCTCTTTGCCATGAATGGCTGGCTGGTGGGGATGCAGAACTCCCGCTACCCGATGTATATCGCCATCGGACAGAATATTATCAACATTGCGGGCAGTTATCTGTTGGTTTTTCACTTTCATCTGGGCATTGAGGGAGTGGCAATAGGCACTGTACTCTCTCAATACATCGGTCTGGCGGCGGCTTGCCTCCTCTGCATCCATCTGCAAAGAGAAAACATTCATTTATCCACAAAGTTATCAACACCGTTATCAACAAATCGACAAGAAACGGTTCAAATCAAGTGGAAAACCTTCTTTATTGTCAACCGGGACATCTTTTTCCGGATGATATGTCTGATTGCAGTCACTACGGCATTCACCTCATACGGAGCGAGGATGGGAGACACGATGCTAGCCGTCAACACGCTGCTGATGCAACTCTTTACACTATTCAGTTACTTCAGCGACAGTTTTGCACTGGCTGGTGAAGCACTGGTAGGGAAGCGCATTGGACAAAAGCAGGCTACCGCGCCGCTGATTCACCGGCTTTTCCTGTGGGGATGGGGTGTGGCTCTGCTCTTCACGCTGGCATACGGATGGGGAGGACAGCCCCTGCTGCAGATATTCACACAAGACCAGGAGCTTCTGCGGTCAGCATCCCCCTATCTGATTTGGGTCACAGGCATTCCGCTCTGTGGCATCGCAGCCTTCATGTGGGATGGCATCTATATCGGTGCAACACGCACACGGCAGATGTTCATCTCTCTGCTTCTCGGCGCGCTACTCTTCTTCGGAATCTATGAGGCTGGCAGCAGGCTGATAGATCCAAAGCTCCTGAACCATCTGCTCTGGGGAGCCTTCCTGACCTATCTTCTCACCAGAGGCGGCGTGCTCTGGTGGTACTGGAAGAGACTTCTCCGCTGAAACAAACTTTCCTTTCACTCCTAACTCCAAATTCCGCACTCCTAACTTCTATAGATTCCGCAAGCAAAAAGTACCTTTATAACATATTAAAACCTCCAACAAAAGAATTCAAAATAAATCAAGGCCTTTGACTACAAAACTGGTTTTCTTTGGGTCTTCTCGCGAAGTCTTATCAAAACTTCTTTTTGCTGTGAGGATCCTTTGTTGGAGATTAATAGGGGTACTTTGGGGATGCGCTAAGTATAACTCCTAACTTCCTTTTTTATGGCAAAAGAACAAACAGGAACAGCCGGAAGGCTAAAGACCCGACTCGAAGAACCTAATATGTACAAGGTCATCATGCACAATGATGACTTTACGACGATGGAATTCGTAGTAGAGGTGCTGAAGAGCGTCTTCTTCAAGTCACAGACCGACGCAGAGAGCCTGATGATGCAGGTGCATCGCTCGGGTTCGGCCATAGTAGGACTATACACCTATGATATTGCTACAAGTAAGGTGATGAAAGCCACAAGGATGGCACGAGAACAGGGATTCCCGTTCAAACTGACTTGTGAGAAAGACTGAAACATTCACCTTCAACCCAGAATAACTACGCATGGACAAGACCAAACAACTACAATCAATATATCAACGAGCCGCCAGCTTTGCCTTTGAAAACAAGCATGAGTTTGTTACCCCAGAGCATATCCTCTATCAGATACTGCAGCTTGAGGAGATGGAGGAGGTGACAAACCTATTCTTTGCCGACATCCAACTGATGCAGCAGGAGCTGCTGGAATACATGAAGGGATTAGAGAATGTACCTGAATCAGCAGGAGACTATCAGCTGATAGCCTCAAATCAGCTGGTGCAGGTTATGACGATGAGTGAGACCATGGCACAGAGTGCAGGGCGAAAGGAGGTGGACATGACTCACGTAATCAATGCAATACTGACGCTGGAGGAATCAGAGGCGTCTTTCCTGCTGAAAGTGCATCTGACGGATGACTATGGAGAGCTGATGTCAACTATTCTTCTCTGCTTCGGATATGAAGAGGAGACACAGGGTCGGCATGACGGAACGGATGAACAGCAGAGCAAGGATGAGGCATGGCGCACGTTGGTTACCTGCGTCAATGACCACTTAAAGGATCATAATCCACTGATAGGCAGAGAAGATATCCTGGACAGGACCATTCAGGTACTCTGCCGCAAGGAGAAGAACAATCCGCTGCACATCGGAGAGCCTGGCGTAGGCAAGACTGCCCTGGTGTACGGGCTGGCAGCACGCATTGAACAGGGTCTGGTGCCCGAAAGGCTCAAAGGATGCAGAATCTACCAGGCAGATATGGGACAGCTGGTGGCAGGCACAAGCTACCGCGGCGATTTTGAGAAAAGAATCAAGATGATCATGGAGGGCGCCACCCAGGAGGGAAACGCCATCATCTACATTGATGAGATTCATACGCTGGTGGGATCAGGTGCGATGAATGAAGGAGGACTGGATGGTTCGAACATGCTCAAGCCCTATCTGGAGAGCGGGGTGATCCGCTTCATCGGTTCGACTACCTATCAGGAGTTTAACCGTTTCATGCAGAAGAGCCGCGGACTGGTGCGCCGGTTCCAGCAGATTGACATCCCGGAGCCGTCCATCCCGGAAGCTATCCAGATACTGCAGGGGCTCCGGCAAAAGTATGAAGAATTTCATGGCGTACGCTATGCCGATGAGGTGATAGCCTACACGGTAGAGGCAAGCGCCCGGCTCGTGAACGAACGCTTCCTGCCGGATAAGGCAATCGACCTGCTCGATGAGGCTGGAGCATACCGTGAGATGCATCCGCTGACCCGGAAGTACAGAGGGAAAGAGCAGCGCCTGTCAGCACAGACCGTTGACAAGGCTCTCATCAACGAAATCCTGGCACGCATCTGCAAGATTGACCCCAAGACCCTGCACGAAGAGGACAACCAGCATCTGGAGACGCTGGAGGCGCGCATCAGGGAGCAGATATACGGACAAGACGAAGCCGTGCGTCAGATAGTGGATGCCGTACAGATGGGCAAAGCCGGACTGCTGGATGAAGAGAAGCCGATAGCCTCTCTCCTCTTTGTGGGACCTACCGGTGTAGGAAAGACCGAGGTATGCCGTGTCCTGGCACAAGAGCTCGGCATTGAGCTGATCCGCTTTGACATGTCAGAATATGCAGAGAAGCATACGGTAGCGAAGCTGATCGGCTCCCCTGCCGGCTATGTAGGCTATGAAGATGGCGGACTGCTCACGGATGCCATCCGTAAGAAGCCGCACTGCGTACTGCTGCTGGATGAAATAGAGAAGGCTCATACTGACATCTATAATATCCTGCTGCAGGTAATGGATTATGCCCGACTGACAGACAACAAGGGACAGAAGGCAGACTTCCGCCACGTCATCCTTGTAATGACCTCCAATGCAGGTGCACAGTTTGCCCACCAGACAAGCCTTGGCTTCGGAGCAGAAAAGAGCGCCGGTACGGCAATGCTTCAGGCGGTAAAGAAGACATTCAAGCCAGAGTTTATCAACCGACTGTCAGGCACTGTCGTCTTCAACGATATGGACAGGACAATGGCGTCACAGATACTTGACAAGAAGCTCGCCCTGCTCCAGAAACGCCTTGCTGTCCGCAACGTGGAACTCTGTATCTCAACAGAGGCACATGAACTGATGCTACAGAAAGGCTACACCCAGCAATATGGAGCCCGTGAGATGGATAGAGTCATCAACACACTGCTGGCGCCACTCCTCACACGAGAGATACTGTTCGGGAAACTGCGCAAAGGTGGCAAAGCTGCTATCAGCACTCGTGACGGACAACTCATCATGAACAACCTCTGATCTCTACAGACAACATGGTAGTACTACTTGACGAAACTATCGGCTTCCCGAATCCACGTGACGGAGAGCCGGACGGCCTGTTTGCCGTGGGTGGCGACCTCTGCATAGAGCGTCTGCTGCTTGCCTACTCACACGGAATCTTTCCATGGTATGCCTTCCGAACGGAGGATGCCGACCCCGGACTGATAGACCCGCTGACCGGGAAACCTTATATACAATGGTGGTGCCCGATGGACCGGTTCGTCATCTTCCCTGACGAAATACATATCTCACACTCCATGCGTCAGCTCATAAAGAAGAATCTCTATACCGTGACCTTCAACAAAGCTTTTGAGGAGGTGATCCGCCAGTGCGGCAACCTCCGCATTGAGCATGAAGGAGCATGGCTGGGACCAGAGATGACGGAGGCTTATATCAAGCTGCATGAAGCGGAGTTTGCCGTCAGCGCTGAAGTCTGGGATACTGAAGGACAGCTGGTAGGCGGACTGTATGGCGTAACATTGGGACGCTGTTTCTTTGGAGAGAGCATGTTCTCCAAGGTACCAAGCGCCTCCAAGCTGGCGCTGATCGCCCTCGCCAGTCTGCTACGGCAAGCAGGATGTACGATGATAGACTGCCAGTTTGAGACTCCGCATCTCAAGACGATGGGCGGCAGGCACATCTCTTACGACGAATACATGAAGATCGTAGCTGACAAAGAAGAATGATTACTTATCTTCAAATACCAAGTATCACCACCCCCTCTACAAATATCTGTAGAGAAGGTGGTGATACTTGGTATTGTTATTTATACAAATAAAAATTTTGTATTATCTACAAGGAATTTAAGGAAAAGCCATCAAACCTCATCATCAGCATAACCATAGTCGGTGCATGCGATGCCTGCATAGTCGAAGATTTCTTCCTCCTTGAAGAAGCGCTTCACCTCAACGGCAGCACTCTCCAGAGAATCGCTGGCATGCACAATGTTCTGCTGACCGCTCATAGAGAAGTCGCCACGAATAGTGCCTGGCAGAGCCTTGCGGCCATTGGTAGCACCAGCCATCTGACGCACTACATCCACAGCGCCAACGCCTTCGAGGCACATAGCAACGACTGGGGTACGGGTCATTGACTTCTTGAGTCCTGGGAAGAAAGGACGATCTACGAGGTGAGCATAATGCTCGTTGAGAATCTCATCAGTGAGCTGCATCATCTTCATGCCGGCAATCTTAAGGCCCTTCTGCTCAAAACGCTTGATAACTTCGCCTGCCAGACCACGCTGCAGGGTCACAGGCTTCAGGAGTACGAGTGTTCTTTCCATAGAATTTGATTATTTTTGTTTTATGGTATTTTGTTGTTTTTCGGTCATTAATTCTTCGGCAAAGTTAATGCTAATTCATGACAATAGCAAATTTTAGTGAACAATTTTTGTTGCGCCATGCCAAAATGCAACAAATTTTGTAGTTTTTGAGCAAAAGAATTGGATGATTGAACAGAAAGAGTTATCTTTGTGCACATTATATAATATAGTTAATCCTATTACAAACTTAATTAATACAGAAAAACAATCATGGCAAATGTAGTTCCTTTCAAGTATGCCCCAATGTTCCAACTGGGCGAGGATAAGACTGAATACTACCTCTTGACCAAAGAGGGCGTTTCGGTCAGTGAATTCGAGGGTCACAAGATGCTCAAGGTTTCTCCTGAAGCTCTGACCATGCTGGCACAGCAGTGCTTCCACGACGTGGAGTTCATGCTTCGCCGCGAGCACAATCTGCAGGTAGCAAAGATCCTGACCGATCCGGAAGCTACGGAGAACGATAAGTATGTGGCACTCCAGTTCCTGCGCAATGCAGAGACTGCAGCCAAGGGTATCCTTCCTTTCTGCCAGGATACAGGTACTGCCATCATCCATGCAGAGAAGGGCCAGCAGGTCTGGACCGGCTTCGAGGATGAGGAGGCTTTGGCAAAGGGTGTGTACAACACCTTCACCCAGGACAATCTGCGCTACTCGCAGAACGCTCCTCTCACCATGTACGATGAGGTAAATACCAAGTGCAACCTCCCAGCACAGATTGACATTGAGGCTTGTGAGGGCGCTGAATATAAGTTCATCTGCGTAGCAAAGGGTGGCGGATCTGCCAACAAGACCTACTTCTACCCAATGACCAAGGCTTTGATCCAGAATGAGAGCACTCTGCTCCCTTGGCTCGTAGAGGAGATCAAGCACTTCGGTACCGCTGCATGTCCTCCTTACCATATCTGCGTAGTTATCGGCGGCACATCAGCAGAGAAGAACCTTCTCACCGTGAAGCTCGGCTCAATCAAGTACTATGACTCACTGCCAACCACAGGTGATGAGACCGGACGCGCTTTCCGTGACCTCGACCTTGAGGAGAAGCTGCTCAAGGAGGTTTATAAGATTGGTCTGGGTGCACAGTTCGGCGGCAAGTATCTGGCTCATGACATCCGCGTGATCCGTCTGCCTCGTCACGGTGCATCTCTGCCAGTAGGTATGGGCGTAAGCTGCTCTGCTGACCGCAACATCAAGGCAAAGATCAACGAGCAGGGTATCTGGATTGAGAAGATGGATGCTTGTCCATCAGAACTTATCCCAGAGGAGCTCCGTCAGCCAGGTGAGGGCGGCAAGGGCATCGAGATTGACCTGAACCAGGGCATCGACGCTGTACGTAAGGAACTCTCGAAGTATCCTGTCTCTACCCGCGTCAACCTGAAGGGTACGATCATCGTAGCTCGTGACATTGCTCATGCAAAGCTTAAGGCTCGTCTGGATGCAGGTGAGGGTATGCCACAGTATTTCAAGGATTATCCTGTGCTCTATGCTGGTCCTGCCAAGACTCCAGAGGGTTATCCTTGCGGATCAATGGGTCCAACCACAGCTGGCCGTATGGATCCATACGTTGACGAGTTCCAGGCTAATGGCGGCAGCCTCGTGATGATTGCAAAGGGCAACCGTGCACAGTGCGTCACCGATGCCTGCAAGAAGCATGGCGGTTTCTATCTCGGAACCATCGGCGGTGTGGCTGCAGTACTCTCGCAGACTTCTATCAAGAGCATCGAATGCGTAGAGTTCCCAGAACTCGGCATGGAGGCTGTATGGAAGATCGACGTTGAGGACTTCCCTGCATTTATCCTCGTGGACGATAAGGGCAACGACTTCTTCAAGCAGTTGAAACCTTGCACAGGTTGCACCATCCTGTAATGCTTCCTTCTCCATCAAAAGAAATCAAAAAATCAATTTGACTAAAGTCTCAGTCAATACGTATGGGACACAAAAATCTTTATTGATTTCATTTGGTTTTCTTTGATGGAGAATGATTATTTTTTCGCTGATGCCATTGTGTGTAATAAAACATGCTTAATGAATATTGATTCCCTTCTATGGATAGAAATTACTTCTTTCTCGGGCTGATCATGATGACAACATCTGCTTCAGCTCAGCATGTTTTTGACCACTACTCCTGGGACTTTGGCTCCATCGAGGAATCTGACGGTACCGTGTCTCACACGTTCCGCATCAAGAACAATGGCAGTGGACCGCTCTATGTGGGGCGCGCCATCCCCAGCTGCTCATGTATTACAGCTCAATTGCCACAGGAAGCTATCCTGCCAGGCAAAGAAGGTGAGGTGGAGGTGTACTTTTCTCCGTCAGGAGCTGTAGGTGAGACGTTCCGCTCGCTCGAAGTGACCGATGCAGAGGGGCGTCTGCTGGGAACACTCAACATAGAGGCCGATGTCAACCCCATCGACCGCAGCATACAGGAACGTTACTTCTATACACTGGGCGACATGCTCTATGCCAACCTTACGACGGTGCCTTTCGGCTACATTCACCCTGGCGAAACGACGCAGAAGACCGTATTTCTGGCCAATGCCTCGAAGCAGAGCATGCACATCGGCTCACAATATGCTTCAGAATGGCTGCAAGTACAATGTCCCGACAGCATCGGCCCGGGTGAAGAACTGCCAATGACTCTCTCCTACTCCATCCCTGCAGAGACGCGGCTGACAGCTACTCTAAAGGACACCTTAAGACTGCATATCGATGATCATGCTGCCCTGCTGCCCATTACGACCAGTGCCATCTGCTTTCAACAGCTGACTACAGATGGCGATACTCCTTCGCTCCGCACCTACCCTTCGGCAGGCAAGTTATTGCCCAAGGAGGATTGTTTCGAAGCAGAGATAGAGATTCATAATGATGGAAAGGGTCAGCTGGAGATTCTGAAAATCGAGGCGCCAGAAAGTAGCGATGTACAGATTGGACAAAAAATGATTCTCTCTGGGGAACAAACCTTGCTGCGAGTCACCTACAAGAAGAGGGATAAATACCGCATCGGGCTCTTCACCAACGACCCCAAACGGCCCTATAGAGATATTGAAATCAAATGACAGAGATGTCAGATACAGATTTCCTAATAAAAAATTGAGGAATTTCATTACCTATACACAAATTTATAATCATGAACAAGAAATTACGCAATGCTGCATTGCTGTGTGTGTTGGCTGCCACTATTGCCAACGGTAAGGCACAGACCTACGAGCATCCTTATCTGAATCCGAACCTCCCAATTGAGGAGCGTGTGGAAAATCTCATTTCCCTCTTGACTCCAGAGGAGAAAGTTGGCCTGATGATGAACAAGAGCGTCTCAATTGACCGCCTGGGCATCCCAAGCTACAATTGGTGGAGTGAGGCTTGTCACGGCGTACGCCAGGGCGGCTACACCGTATATCCACAGCCTATCGGCATGGCTGCAGCCTTCAATCCGCAGCAGATGTACGACGTATTCTCGACCGTGAGTGACGAGGCACGTGCCAACTGGAACCGTACCGACCACAACGATCCATCGCTCTTCAATGTGGCACAGGGCGTGACTTATTATCCTGGCAACCCAGAGCTGACCTTCTGGTGTCCGAATGTCAACATCTTCCGTGACCCACGCTGGGGACGCGGCCAGGAGACCTGCGGCGAGGATCCATATCTCTCGGCAGTACTTGGTGTGGAGACCGTAAAGGGTATGCAGGGTAATGATGACCGCTACTACAAGACACATGCCTGTGCCAAGCACTATGCAGTACACAGCGGTCCAGAGCCATTGCGTCATACCTACAATGCCAGCGTATCAATGCGCGACCTTTGGGAGACCTACCTGCCTGCCTTCAAGGCATTGGTGCAGAAGGGAAATGTACGCGAGGTGATGTGCGCCTACAACCGCTATGAGGGTGTACCTTGCTGTGCCAGCGACCGTCTGCTGCAGAATATCCTGCGTGAGAAGTGGGGCTACGATGCCATCGTACTCACTGACTGTGATGCCATCAACAATTTCTATAATAAAGGCCAGCATGAGACTCATGACGGACCTCTCTCGGCTTCAGTGGATGCTGTGCTGAATGGTACAGACCTGGAGTGCGGTAAGGTATTCATGGTGCTGCAGGAGGCTTTGGACAAGGGTCTCATCTCCGAGGCTGATCTTGACGGTCACCTGCGCAAGACCCTCACCGGCCGCTTCGAGCTGGGTATGTTTGATCCTGCAGACATGCTTCCATGGGCAACTTTGGGTGAGGATGTAATCAGCAGCGAGAGCAACCACCAGCTTGCCATTCAGGCAGCACGCGAGTCAATGGTACTTCTTAAAAATACTCCTGCCAAGGGCCAGAGCAAGAATGTGCTCCCATTGAGCAAGAGCCTTAAGAACATTGCTGTAGTAGGTCCAAATGCAGATGATGCAGCTCTGCTCAACGGCAACTATGGCGGTACTCCTACCAAGGAGCATACCTTCACACTGCTGGACGGTATCCGCCGTGCAGTACCTGATGCTAACGTAATCTACAACAAGGCTTGTGAGCTCACTGACGAGTACAACACAATCTACTACCTTGCCAAGATGAACAATGGTCAGGGCATGAAGGTGGAGTTCTTTGAGAACAACCGTCTGGAGGGCAATCCTGCCAAGACCGGCTATTATGACCGCATCAACTTCAGTACCTTCGGTGCTTGGGGCTTTGCAGAGGGCGTAGCTTCAGACTCTATCTCTGTACGCATGAGCGGAGAATTCACCGCTGAGTTCACTGGCGATATGAGCTATACTTTAGGTTCGGACAACGGCTACCTGCTTAAGGTAAACGGTCAGGTAGTGGAGGATCAGAAGCAGGGTCAGAGCCGTCGTTTCGGTTTCCGTCGTGCTCCTGAATACAAGACCTTCAAGGTAGAGCAGGGCAAGAAGTATAACGTAGAGGTAGAATACCGCCGTGGTAATGGTCCTTTCGCTATGCTCAATGCTGACGTCTGCCAGCGTAAGCTCAATGACTTCCAGGATGTAATTGCACAGGTAAAGGATGCTGACGTAATTATTGTGATTGGCGGCATTTCAGCCCAGATGGAGGGCGAAGGTGGTGACAAGCAGGACATCGAGCTCCCAGTAGTTCAGCAGCGTCTGGTTCGCGCTATGCGTGCTACCGGCAAGCCTGTAGTCATGGTCAACTGCTCTGGTTCTGCCATCGCATTCGGCAGCATCGAGGATCAGTATGATGCACTTGTTCAGGCTTGGTATGCAGGTCAGGGCGGCTCACAGGCTTTGGCTGATGTACTTTTTGGCGACTTCAACCCATCGGGCAAACTGCCAGTGACCTTCTATGCTTCGAACAACGATCTGCCAGATTTCCTTGACTACTCAATGGAGAACCGCACCTACCGCTACTTCCATGGCAAGCCTCTCTATGCCTTCGGTTACGGTCTGTCATACACCAGCTTCTCTTACGGCAAGGGCAAGCTCTCTGCCAAGTCTATGGCTAAAGATGGTAAGGTGACTCTCACCGTACCAGTGAAGAATATCGGCAAGGTAGCTGGTGAGGAAATTGTACAGGTGTATGTCAAGGCTCTTGACTATCCAGAGGCTCCTATCAAGTCACTCCGCGGTTTCAGCAAGCTCCAGCTCAAACCAGGCCAGAGCCAGACTGCCAGCATTACTCTTGACAGCGAGTCGTTCGAATATTATGATGCATCTATCGATGAACTCTCTGTTCGTCCAGGCCGTTATCAGATCCTCTACGGTTGCTCATCACTTGACAAGGACCTTAAGGCACTTGACTTCGAGGTAAAGTAATTCTCTCAAAGTAACAGTTCAATACTAATGTATATCAAATGCGCGTTGCGCTATGCAAAAAATGAAGATGCTAGCGCTTCGCGCATTTGATAAGAAAGTATATACTAAATAACATCTTATTATTAACCTTAAAAAAACATCATTATGAAGCAGGCATTACTTCTGATGACAGCAGCCCTAGCATTCACTGCCTCTGCTGAAGTGGTGGAAACACAGCACTTGAACGTGATTCCATCCAAACCAATCAACTCTCGTCTTATGAAGGCTCCACAGCAGCCTACCGTCCTCAAGACTCTCAAGTCTGGTGCTATGGGCGAGCTGCAGCTGGTGCGCACCGCTGATGGTCGCGTCGCCAAGCAGATTGTAAGAAACGGGAACAGCATCAAGCCACTTTCACTGAACCGTCCTTCTCTCGCAGCAGCTGCACAGGGCAGCCTCAATGAGGACTTCAGCAGCTGGGATGGCGAGACTTTCAACTGGATTCCTGAAGGCTGGAGCGAGATCAACTCAGATGATCCAACCGTACTGGAGAACATCAACTCTTACACCTGGCATGTAGAAAAGGGAGGTGGATTCATGCCACAGCCAACAACCGGCAATCTCTGCGGTATCTACTATGCTTTGAATCTGGACACTTATATGGGCATCCCACAGGATGAATGGCTCATTTCTCCTGCTGTTACGGTAGAAGAAGGACAGATGCTGCAGGTAAGCCTCTCCTATTCTCCTATCTTCATGTTCAACCTTGACTATGTTGATTGGGGTTCAATGGAGTTCACTGAAGTTGAATGTGCCGCATCAGTAAAGCTCCTCGTTCGTGAGGCAGGTACAGAAGAGTGGACACTCGTGCAGGATTACTTTGACCTATGGAGCGACTACACACTGGATGAACTGTTTGACAATGGCATGGACAACGCATGGCGTAAATATACCTATCAGCTCGATGAGTATGCTGGTAAGGACATCGAGGTAGCCTTCCGTTACAATGGCTGCAACGGTGAGAACTGGGGCATCGACTATGTGGTATGTGATCAGCCACGTCCTGAAGCAGCATACCTCCGTCCTGAAGGTTCATTCTACTGGGGCTTCAGTGACACCTATTCACGTATCTCTGGTGATGGCAAGCAGCTCATCATCCTGCCTGGTGATACAGAGATTACCTGGAACAATGTATCAAATGAGGAAGCTACAGTCTTCGAGTGGACCTACTTCGATCCAGAGACCGATGAGATTATGACCAGTGATGATTATGACCTCACCCTCACCTATCCTATGCTCCCAGAATCGGACAACTGGTACAACATCCCTGAACTCGCAGCTTATGCAAATGCAGGTGCAACACCTTCGACATTCGCATTGAATCTCTACTGCCTCCAGGCTGGTGGTACTCCTACCTATACCTTCAGCAACGGTACTACTGGCGTCTATACTGCAAGTAACTGCGATTATGACAATGGCATGACCTCTGTAAGCTTCGGTCAGGACACTCCATTGTTCGGCATCTCTGCTGGCACTAATGCTGGCTGGACCTCACTCCTTGGACAGAATGCAGAGCTCACCGCTGTAGGCAACTACTTCGAGAAGCCAACTGTTCCTTACCAGCTCAACGGCATTTCGGTATTTGCAGGCGGCTCATTCGATGCTGATGCGCAGATCTCTTTGACCGTATATGAGGTAATTGGCGGCTATCTTGCTGATCCTATTGCTACTGCCACCTGTACTGGTGCTGACATTATCACCACCGACGGCACTTTCCTCTGTCTCCCATTCAACTTCGAAGAGATCACAGTTAATCAGGCTCTCCTCGTGATGATGGATGTACAGAATGCAACCGGCTTCACTACACTTAACCCATGGCATACCTACTATCCTGCAGCACAGGATGAGACCAATGGTTACTTCATGGTAAAGGTAAATGGTCAGGAGCAGCTCCATGGTCTTAACTACATCCAGAATGACAATGGTCCTCTCTATTGCTCATTCTACTTCAACCTCAACATGAGTTATCCTTCTGCAGAGGTTCCACCAGTTGCTCTTGAGTCAATCAGCTTGAGCAACAATGCTGAACGCTACAATGTAGCTGGCCAGCGCATCAACGGACAGCAGAACGGCCTTGTAATTGAGCGCATGAATGATGGTTCAGTTCGCAAGATCGTGAAGTAATAGCAACGATATGCAAAAAAATATCAAGTATCATTACCCTTGCCTACACAGGAAGCAGGAATAATGATACTTGATATTTATTATTGGGGGGGTGTATTCTGATTGTCTGCTTAAGATGTCATGGTGCAGCGTAAATCTTACGGCTCTGGTTTCCACATCTTATAATATATGACTGCGCAGAATGCAGCTGCAAAGTAGTTTCGCCTATCCCGGATGGACAGACAGCAATGCGACGTCCCTGCAGGTCATACACCAGAACAGGAGCATCTCCTAACGGCAGGATGTGAAGTACGCCATCTATGAAATAGAGCTGCATGAGTTCCTGTTCGTCAGCCAGGACCTCCTCCAGCTGGTCTTTACTACTATCTATCAGTTCAAAGTCCTGCCAGACTGGTGTCTGGGCGTAAAGGTCGAAGAAATTGTGCGGCACCACAAGCTGGCATTTGCTACAATCGAGGCCTTCGAACACATCTTCAGTAATAGCCAATGGAGGTGTATTGACTATGATCCGCTGCAAAGAACTACAATAGGCAAAGGCATACTGACCCAACTGAGTGAGGGTTACAGGCAGTTCTACAGTAGTGAGTGAAGAACAATGATAGAAGGCATGTGGAGCAATGCTGTAGAGACCTTCTGACAATTGCACTTCTTCCAGCCCATAGCAGAAACTGAAGGTCCCATCACCCACACGTCTTACTCCCGCTGGAACTGCAACTTTCTGAAGAAGTGGATCCCGATAGAAGCTCAAATCACTCAATGTAGTGAGGGAAGCGGGCAGTGTCACTTCTTGCAGAGAAGCACAGTCTGAAAAGGCAGCATATCCAATGGTCTCAATACCTTCGGACAAAACCACCGACTGCAGATCCTTGCAGAAAACACATGCTACTGCAGTCACACCCTTCACAGGAAGCTGATCTCCTCCTGGCATTATAACCAGAGACGGAACCAGAAGGTCTCCGCGATAGGCATTCATGTTGGCAGTGTCAATGGCAGCATAAGTGAGCATGGCACATCCGCTATCCGTATCATGCATGAAACGCAGACTATCAGCCGTGATGAAGTCATACGCCCATGACGGAGCAACCCATGTCGCCATGAGCATCGCAGCCAGAGCCATCTCTTTCTTCATCGGATATAGTGGTAGTTTCATGCTGCAAAGATAGATAAAATATCCTTATAAGACAAGTTTAGTGACTGTTTTTTAATCTCACTAACAGCAAAACTTCCCCTTTTGGGAGAATAATCAACCTAAAAAAGAAAATCTCATGCGAAAGATACCTCATACTTACGCCATCACCAGCGTCATCATTCTGATCTGTGCCGTACTGACATGGATCATTCCTGCCGGCGAATATGAACGGCATTTAGTGCAGGTCAATGGTGAGGAGCGAACCGTAATTGTGGACGGATCGTTCCATACAGTAGAGGCATCTCCTCAAAGCTATCAGATCTTTGAGGTACTGCTTGAAGGCTTCCAGAAACAAGCTGGTATCATTGCATTTCTGCTAATCATAGGTGGTGCTTTCCAGATTCTCAACAGTACGCATTCCGTAGATGCTGGCATTCTCTCGTTCCTACGCTTCACACAGAAAGCCGAAAAGTATGGATGGGTGCAGAGAATAGGTGTCAATAATCTTGTAATGACGCTTATCATTTTCCTATTCAGTACCTTTGGAGCTGTCTTCGGCATGAGCGAGGAGACGCTTCCATTCGTATTGATTCTGGTTCCTTTGGCTATCTCCATGGGATATGACTCCATCACAGGTCTATGTCTCGTCTATGTGGCTGCACATGTAGGATTCTCTGGGGCAGTGCTCAATCCGTTCACTGTGGGATTAGCCCAAGGATTGGCGGAACTTCCACTCTTTTCTGGTTCGGGTTACAGGTTTATCTGTTGGCTTATCCTAACTTCTATACTTGTTGTGATTGTACTCTGGTATGCAGCCAAAGTGAAGCGATGCCCAACCTTTTCGCCCATGTACCATACCGATGCGTATTGGCGAGAGCAAAGAACGAACAGTGATGCTCCAGCTGATGAAAAGAGAGATTCGATGGCTATTAAAAGTAATCGGCGGTCTGCGTGGGTGGTTTTCATGCTAATATTGGCAAGCCTGTTGCTCTTTGCCTGGCAACATCCTACCACAGAATTCTCTATCGGAGAGACGCACAGGAGCTTTTATGCAATCCCTGCGAGTGCCATTCTATTTGCAATCATTGGGTATTTGGGACTACGGCGCTCCAGTCAGTTCTTTATTCTCTCCGTATTGCTTTTCACTGTAGTCTTTCTGATAATTGGTGTCATGGGATACGGATGGTATATCACCGAGATCTCTGCTATCTTCCTTGCCATGGGTATCCTGTCTGGATTTGCCTATGGACTCGGCACAGATGATGTCATTGCACAATTCATTACAGGTGCCAAAGATATTCTTTCTGCAGCAATTATTGTAGGATTGGCAAGCGGCATCATTCTTATTCTCCAAGAGGGTCACATCATTGATACCATATTATATAATCTCGCTTTGATGATGAGTCAGACCAGTCAGGCTGTAACCATTGGTATCATGTATATGATTCAGACGTTGATCAACATTATCATCCCAAGTGGAAGCGCCAAAGCAGCTTTGACCATGCCAATCATGGCACCTTTCAGCGACGTAGTAGGTCTTTCAAGACAAGCTACAGTAATGGCATTCCAGTTTGGAGATGGCTTTACAAATATGATAACCCCCACAAGCGGAGTGCTCATGGGGGCTTTACAAATGGCTCGCATTCCCTATGCTGTGTGGGCTAAATGGTTCGGAAAAATCCTTCTCATCTTCGTCCTGTTAGGGTTTGCTTTACTTTTGCCAACTATCTATCTTGAAATAGAGGGTTTTTGAATACAAAGATAGAACAGCCAAATATTAATTCTGGCGCATACCAGCTGCGTCGAAGCTCATGCCATTAGCGCGGATGATGAGCTTACCATTCTCAAAGCGCTTAACTGGCATCTGCTTCTCTGAAGCAATCGACTCGAGTGATACTACCTCATTTGGAGAAAGAACAACATCGCTGATGAACTCGTAGTAAGAGGTCAACTGATCAGACATACCAGGAGTTACTACAATATCTGACTCACAAACATAACCATTCAGTTCTTCATCATAATTGAATACAATCTCCTGAAGGGCGAAGGTATCCCAGCTGAAGCCATAGATGAAATAATTAGCTGTTGAACCAAAACCTACACACTGACCAGCAGGGAATGTCAAGGTATTGCCACTCTTAGTACCCTTGATAACAGACTGGAAGAAGTAAGAAACATATCCACATCCCTCAAGGTAAACGTCATCGCCATCAAGTGCCAAACGAGCTTCAAAGGTCTCCTCTCCATAGTCAAGATCTACACATGAGAGAGTATATGAACTAGTCTCAATACCTTCAGGCATCTGAATCATTTCAGGCTCATCAGCCTTGGTATATGAACCAATAAGGTTATAAGTAATACCATCTACTGACACTACATGAATCTCAATATCCTTTGAATTTTCACCAGTAACGGTCTCTGTATATGATGCACTTTCATACTTAATCTGTGAATAAGTAGTATAATCAATGCCAAAAGAATAGTCTTTGAGCATATCATCATAAGTGTAAGTATGACCGCTAACCAATCCATCTGGGGCAAGAATATCAAACATGAACTCATACTCACCAATAGCGACTGTATTGTACCAGTCTCCATCAGATTCATAAAATGTCTGGTGAAAATTTGATGACTGAAAGTACAAGTCAACGACTTCATTAGCTGTAGCTGCATTTGCAGCCATACAAGCAGCAAATGAACAAACAAAGAGTAAAGATTTCTTCATATGAAAGATAATTAAAAGGATAAATTATATATAATGTATGAACGAATACAAAATAAAGAAAAAAGCACCAGACTATAGCTGTCCAGTGCTCTGTAAGGTGGCGGCTTTCTACTCTCCCGCTTTCGCAGTACCATCGACGTTACAAGGTTTAACTTCTCTGTTCGGAATGGTAAGAGGTGGAGCCCTTGTGCTATAACCG
>JAZLJN010000100.1:0-44538 GCA_045617885.1 Bacteroidales bacterium
AATTGAATTGTATGAATCAATATGTGGCAGAAGAGATACGGTTATGCCGTGAACGCTTGGGGCTGACGAAGACGGTTGCCGCCAGGCTTGCAGGCATGGGCATACAGGCCTTGAACACCATAGAGAACGACCCCTTATCAAGCAGCATGGAGCATATACTTGATTACATGACTGCCCTGGGATTGGAGTTGATAGTTGTCAAAAATACTAATCCCGACATCAGTGTCACCGTAAAGAAACGTCTCTTCAGAAAACATCTAGAGTCTCTACATGAGGGGATAGATAGACGTACAGCAGCTTCTATGATGGATATAACCTGGAGCAACGTCACCCACATAGAGACACATAGTGGATGCTTCCCTCGCTTTGAAACCTACCTGAAATACCTGAAGACCTTCGGGTATTACATCATTGTTAAGTCAAAAACAGAATAATACCAATCTCAATATGCCTCGAAGAATCCAAAAGGTAGAACGCTCTGGGTGTAGATCCATATTCATCATACTTGGAGTCATTGCTATGGTATGTGCCTATTTCTGTAGTTGCAGCGCAGGTTCAGACCAATCCTCGGAGAAAACGACAGCAACGGAATCTCCATTACCAGCAACGGAACAAGCGAAAGAGATCGCTCCCATCCAAGAGACGATACCAATAGAACCTGATTCCACATCTCCATTGTCCCCGAACTACAAGGTGTCCGCAAAACCTGCCAATTTCAACCAGCCTCAAAAGTCAACGGCTTTACCCAAAGGGTATGAAGATGGCTACGAAGTCGGTTACGAGGACGGAAGCAACCACGACCGTGGGGCAAGTTACGCGCCAAAGCAAAAGACAAAAAAGTACCTCAAAGATTACGAAGATGGGTATTCAGAAGGTTGGTATGACGGTTTTAACGATTACCGAGAGGACTATGACGGAGAAGATGATGACGAAGATGATGAATGGTAAAGACTCCTTCGACACATAAAAAAGATGGTGTGCTACCGATTGGGATAGTACACCATCACGTTATGTTGCTTGCTTGAGCAGATTTTGCCTTCGTACTTTACTTCTTGCGAATTTGATAAAAATTACGCAAAGTTTTTACAGCCCAGGTGGAATTGCTCGCATTCATTACCTTCAGCGCTTTGGCAGCATCCATAACATGCACGCCATCAGCATCAACCGTTATCGCATCCTCGAAGAAACCAGCAGCAAATTTCCGACGTAAGGTAGCCTCACTTGACATACACAGAAAAACTGTCATATCACTAAAACCTCGGATATATAAATCCTTTGGGTCGTACATTCCTGCATACTTATCCTCCCAACGTTGATTGTTTCTTCCCTTACGGCGTTGCAGGATCTCAATATTCAACTCATCCAATGCATTTCCTTGGTCATCAGCATTGATCCAGCTGTTACCTATACCTTTGTCACACACCAGATAGAAATATTGGGAAGTTTCATCATAATACTTAACAGTAACATATTTCGCTTCCACGACTTTTGAGTCATCTGCCCTGCTCTCTCGGTTATAAGGTAGCGCCCTATTCACAAAACTGACCTTCTTTATATGCTTGTGGACGAGACGGGAACGTTCTTCTTCATTTTTGGTATTTGCTATTTTTGCGATTATCCCAGTCATAGATTCAATGCCCTCGGAGATTGCCTGAGCATCCTCATCTTGCATAGAGTACAGCTTGCGAATATCCTCAATGCGATCGTTGAAATACAGAATGTCATTCTCATAATCCATCTTCTGTTTCAGGATTTTAAGCTTCTGACTATCCAACTCAATTGTACGCCTTGTCTTTATCTCTTTACTTATATCTCCGTCAAGATAAGCTTCTATGATTCGGCTACGCTTGTTCTCAATAGAGCTGAGACGGGGAAGAATGGCATCAATCTTCTCTTGTATCACTTTGGCCTTTTCCGCAAGTTGCGTGATGTCTGACTGTGCCGAATGAAGTATATTTCTACTCTCTTTCTCTATGGCAAGATACCATAAAAGTGAATCAAGTGCATCAATGGAAATAGATGCCTTGTTATTACATTTTTGATCGTATGAAACAGCTGAATACTTTTTTGTATAAGCATTATCTACTGAATGTATGCAATGGTATAAATAACTTGCACGGGCATGCATCTTACAACCACATTCTGGACATAACAGGATTCCTTTGGCATAATATACATTCGCTACTTTGCCAAACATCGAATTCTTGCCATTAGCAATCTCACGACACCTGTCAAACTGCTCTTTGGAAATGATGGGAGGATAGGAACGTTCAAAAGCAGCAGTTGAACTTTTTAACTTGCGGCCAGTCAAGAGCTCATTTTTCAGGATCACACTGACAAAATGCAAAGTAAAATCCTTGTCCTCGCTGCGTTTGTTTCCAAAGAAAGTGTGATATTTGACACCACGTTCCTGCAACTCCAAAGCTATACGAGGATGGGTATAGCCTGCTTCATAGAGATCAAATATCGTATGAATAGTAGAGGCTTGTTCTTCTTCCACAACGATAAGGTTGTCACGTTCCGGATCAACAGTATATCCATACGGAATACGCCCTCCTGCATATTTTCCCTCCATAGCTTTCTGCTCTCGTCCTCGGTAGAAGCGTTCTTTCTTTTCGATTACTTCCTGCTCGGCAAAGCAGCCAAAAATAGAAAAAACAAGAGAGCCCATCGTATCAAACTTAGTTCTGTCTGGCTCTTCCAATAATGTAAAGAACGGCTTTAGACACTTCAGCTGGATCTTCTCTTTCTTGAATAAATTATCACGGAGGGAATATAGAGTGACTGGGTCTCGGGAAAGACGAGACAATTCATATAGATATACTCCGTCTATGTCATTTCTCTCTATGACTCGTTTCAACTCATTGAGGCCTTCACGCTCGGCTTCCTTGAGCTTGACTCCGCTTTCTTTCTTGGCAATAATGATAAGGTCATCATCCCTATAGCCGTCAACGTATGCAGATTTTTTGAGGGCTTCGACCTGTGATTCGAGTTCCTGAGTTTCTGTCGATACTCGAACAAAAAGTACAATCTTCTTTCCCATGATCAATCCTCCTTTTTATGTTTCATATCAAACTTCTTAACGACTCTTTTGAAATATGGCAGATCACTTGCTCTCATAATCTCTAAAGCCCGATCAGCATCAAGAATACGGGTTCTACAACCATGAATGGTTAAGGCGTCCTGAAAGAAACCTTCATCACAACAACGTATCACCGTATTTCTGCTCATGCACAAATACTCAGACATTTCACCGATAGTAAAAAGGAAATGCCTATCCTTGGGATATTTTTTTTCAAATTCTTGTTGCTTCTTGGCTCTTTGTTTTTCGACATAGGGCTTTTTCCTTGAAACGGTATAACGATGATCAATCGTCATCTCAACATTATCCAGGACATGGCCTTCGGCATCGGAGTAAAGCCATCGTCCTCCACGTGCGACAGCAGACATGAAATAATAATATTGAATTGTGCCATCCATAAAGGTAACTGTCAAATACCTGGCATTGTATCGAGTAATAGGCTTCGTGTTTGACTCGTCTCGTATAAACCTTCCCTCTATCGTTAATTGCTTTATATGTTTATGAACCAAACGGTATCTTTCTTCGTCATCCGTTATGGATTCTATTCTCTCTCGAACCTTGAAAAGGTCATGAATATCATCACATATACCAGTGCTGTCAAGACCTTCCAACGAGTACAGCCTATTAATATCATCTATGCAAGAACGGTAATACTCTATCTTTTGCTCATATTCAACTTTTTTCTGCAAGATGTCAAGTTTCTGGCTGTCGAGATCTTCGGATTTCTTAATTTTCTCATTCTTGGTAATCTCTCCATCAATATACGAATCGATGATTCTGCTACGTTTTTCTTCTATTTCATCCAAACGCGGAGTGACAGCAATGAGTTTCTCCTCTAAGGAAGCTATCTGTTCCTCATAATGAGTTTTATCTTTGTGCGCAGTGCCTAGCAGATACTCACATTCCTTGTCAATGGTGATATGCCAAAGGAGAGAATCTAAAGCATTGATAGAGATAAAAAGGTGATTAGAGCACAAGCGATTAAAACCTCTGATTTTCTTCCATTTTTCTGGCATAATCGCATTGCCGCAAACGTATGATATACTCGAAGTAAAAGCGATATAAGGTGATCCACAATCAGGACAAATCAATAGGGACTTTGCTAAATACACATTGGCAGTTTTGCCATAGACGGCGTTACGGCTATGAGCTATATCTCGGCACCTTTCAAACTGTGCCTCAGAAATAATAGGAGGATATGAATGTTCATGGGAAGTGTAAGATTTATTCACTTTCTTTCCCGTCAAAAGCTCAGCCTGGAGTAAATGATGCACAAAATGAACATCAAACTCCTTCATTAATCCTTTCGTGTTACTTCTATAGCTTCTATATTTCAAACCGCGTTCATGCAGCTCTTCAACAACACGTGAAATTGAGTAGCCAGACTCGTATAAATCGTAGATGGTGTGTATATTGGCTGCTTCTTCCGGATTTACTACAAAGATATTTCCATGGTCAGGATCCAATTCATAGCCGTAAGGTATGACACCTCCATTATATTTGCCTTCTTTGGCATTTTGACTTTTTCCTCGGAAGAAACGCTCTTTTTTCTCTACGGCTTCTTGCTCAGCAAAGCAGCCAAAGATAGAAAAGACAAGAGAGCCCATCGAATCAATCTTTGTCCTATCGGGCTCTTCTAACAATAAAAATGCTGGCTTGAGACACTTTAATTGAACTCTGTTGTTCTTGAAAATATTGTCTCTAATAGAATACAAGGTCATCGGATCTCTAGACAAACGAGAGAGCTCATAAATGTATACGCAGTCTATCTCGTTCTCTTCAATGACAGCCTTCAGCTCATTGAGGCCTTCACGTTCGGCTTCCTTGAGATTGACTCCACTTTCCTTCTTGGCAATAATGATAAGGTCATCATCGCCATATCCATCAACTAGAGCATTACGCTTTAAGGTCTCAACTTGAGACTCAAACTCCTGCTTTTGGGTTGATACTCTTACAAATAGAACGACTTTCTTCATATCTTATGAACGTATTTTTCAGCGTTTTATTGTATGAAGCAAGCAAAAAATAGGAGGGTACAATAGGCGACATGCTATATTACGCGATGGAACAGAGTGCCATCGTAATAGCCTTCCTTTGCGAGTTTAATGAAATTGTCACGATGCAGTGGTGTCTCATCGTAGAGGCGAACGGTGATGTCGCCCAGTGTTGTTGTTATTTTTACTTTTGCCATATAAATGTTATTGATTTGTTTATTATTTAGGACTATTACCTTCTCCGAATAGCAATTTCAACTGACGGTCGAAATCGGACATTATCTCGCGGTCCTGGATGACACGGAACTTCTCGTACTCTGTCAGAGCCTTTTCTTCTGCCTGTTCGTGAGTAATACTGCCAGCACCTTGCAGCATCTCATAGTCAGCCATATTGATATATCGCTCCAGATATTCGAGCCAGTCCTTCATGGTCATCACCACATGGTGCTCTGCTCGCAGTTCTGCAAATTCCAAGAATGCATTGCTCAGGAGATTCAGCGAATCCACCTCCTTTTCACTTAGATAGTTCTTGGCTATGGTTACATCCGACTTCCTTACACGCCCGTCAGGTGCATTCTTCCATGTCGTAAGCCCCATGTGTGGACGTTCGGCATCCGCACGCTCATATACAATCTCTGCAGCTGTCTTATGCGAGACTGCATAATGCATCGTATTCTGCACAATTTTGAAGAAAGTACGTGTCACCTCTGAATCTTTGTCATAGTCGGCGCTGCATTCGCTGTAGATGTCGGTAATCTTCTGGTAGTAACGGCGTTCAGAAAGACGAATCTCACGGATGCGGTCAAGCAAGTCGTCGAAATAATCTGCTCCGAAGACATTCTTGCCTTTCAGGCGTTCGTCATCCAGTACAAATCCCTTTGTCAGGTACTCCTTCAGTATGTTTGTTGCCCAAATGCGGAACTGGGTAGCCTCGTAGCTGTTTACACGATAGCCGACGGCAATGACCACATCAAGGTTGTACATTGCTGCATCCGACCATTTGTCCGAACCATACAAATATTTTTTGTAGCCATCGGACAAATGGATTTCTCCGCTATCCTCTATCTGTTGGAGGTGATAACTGATATCCTGCTGAGATACTCCAAACAGTTCTGCCATTCTTTGTTGAGAAAGCCAGAAGGTGTTAGTGTCGAACACCACTTGTACCTGTGTCTTTCCCTTGGCACCCTTGTACAGCATGATGGTGGATTCCATGCTCTTCACCATCACCTCGGTTGTCATCGTGGCAGAAAAGTACTCGCGAGCCACTTTTACCATTTCCTTTTTTTGGTCGGCATTCATAGTCACAGCCATGCAGGCAGCACGCGAGAGCATCACACTCTGTACCTCTCTCACAGCACCGCTACCCAGTTCTGCCATTTCCTGTATCTCGCGGAAATGTTCTGCCAGCGGATAGCCCTTCTGGCTTGTCCAAGCCATCGCTTTTGCCATCACGCGCTCAAAGTTCCAGTACTTGCCATACCCCATCACACGCGATAGTTTCCTGGAGTTCCACCACTCCTTGCCCTCGGCATCCACCTCGCGCAGTTGCTCAAACGGAGATTGCAACTCTGGAATATTGTTCGTATTGTTATTCATGTTTGATTTCTATTCGTCTTAGGCAAACATTACTTTTTTTGGACGTAAACATCATGCAAGGTGTTACTAAAATCCATACCAAGGTACTGGGCAGTGTGCTTTAGGGTGAATACTTTTGCAGGAGTGCCATCTTCAAGCGTTTTGCTTTCTGATGAATACTCCACATTATGTGTCATCACCTTATCCCAAAAGTTGATAATCTGGCCGTCAATATAGAGAAAACAGTCGTAGAATTTCATTGCTGAATAAAGATCTCTACGGTAGATTTCTGGATTTTTAGTACCTCTTTGGTAAATTTTAGAAATTCCCTTAAAGTACCAACCTTCCTTGGGGTTGTCAGGATTAAATAGCTCACCAGTACCCATAAGCTTGTATATTTCTAGCTTCTCACCAAATAGAAAATCTTCACTTTCACTTTCCCTTAAATCATAGAACTCTGTGGCTTCAGGATTTGTAACAGCAACGGTGTCAGTAGCGATATCATCAAATATATCATGATATAATACTATTGGTAATTTAGCATTAATGGTATAATCACCTTCCATTGCGGCGCACAGGCCACTAGTGAACGTGTCGGTAACAGTTTCACCATTAGAGTATATTCTATCACGATAAACTACATAGCGGGTAGCAAGTGGCATATTGTGATGAGGTTCCTCAATGATAAAATCTTTTCTGTACCGCACATCAACAAGCTTTGGCTCTTCTATCAACTGAACAACAACGTATTTAACTACGTATTGCACAGTTTCAGAAATATTGGAAGGAGTATTCTCCCCTGTTACAGCCTGGCTTAATCTTACCGTTACATTGAAGAGATTTGCCTTTTTACCAGAAATTGTTACATTTTTATGCTCTTGAACATCAACATTGCTGACAGATACTGCACCTAGTTTCAAATATGGCATATCCAAAGATATACTATCTTCTGTATAGCCAGTAAATTGTTCGTAAGTACATTCTGTTGTAATGCTTTGCTCACCTACCTTAAAGATTTGCTTTGTAGCAGTTACTTTGGGGTAAGTTCCGGAAGTAGAAGTATTTGCTGGCTGTTCAGAAACTTTTTTATCTCTGAAACATCGCTTAACCAAAGGGTATCTGCCTTGGCATATACCTTTGCAGTTGCCTTTGGTGCACAGGAAACCACATTGCTCTCAAAGGTCTTTTCCGAGAAATAGGTATAGGTGGCTGACTGAGCCCACTCCAGGGAGAGTGTCTTGTTTGGCAGCACAGCGAACGGTGACTGGCTACTGTTGGTGCCACCTAGGATGTTCAGCTTGTAGGAGTAGTCCATCGTTGGGTCGGGCAGCTCGCGGGAGCTTTCAACTGCAGGAGGAGCGACGGGATCGTCTTCCTCGTTGCCACATGCCACCACGCCAAAGGTCATAGCGGCAATCACGTTCATAAGCGCTAAGCGCCAGATGGTTGGTTTCTTCATAATAGCTTTATGTTTTTATATTATTTATCTAAAGGTTGACTTGTGGCTGACTGGTACCCGACTTGTGCTCTTTTCGCTCTGGATGCTTTGCCATCCTTCATTATGTTCTATACCTTCAGTAGTCACCATTGTCAGGTGTATTACTTTTGCCATATCTATTTTGTATTTACATTTCAACGGAATTTCAACGGAGATCCTTCAATTTCCAAAGCCTTCCTTCGGCGACTTCTATGACATCGTTACGCTTCAATGCTTCAAGAATAGTGGACACCTTTGTTTTCTTCTGTTGATCACTTAGAACATTAGGCAATTTACCGACCTGCAAAGAAGTCGCCTGCATTGCTGAACACCAGTTCATCCCTTCGCTCCGTCACGACAATACGTGCATTTTCATCATATCGCTGATGGGCAATACAGTTATGGAGCCCCTCGAGTATGGATTTCGTATCATACTTCCACACCTCCATCGGAATCATGGAGTTGCGTGGATAAATCTTGAATCGGTAATTGCGAATCTTGTCGAGAACCTTCTGGGTGGCCGTAAGGAAGGGGATGGTGTAAATCTCACCTGCCAGTTCATCGCCGGTATTGAGTTTCCACACGATCTGCGCAATGTGCCCCAGATAAGGCTGATACTCCTCTTTGCCAAGAAGCAGCAATGCCGTACGTGTGATCTGTTGGTTGATGGTGATCTTTGCCCGGTCAAGGAACACGGCATCCGACCAACTGTCAATCATGTTGCCATCTTGGTCGCTATGCCTCTGCTTGTAACCCTCGCGAGCCGTATGAATGGCATCAGGGTCAAGCCAGTCAAGTGTTGCACCTTCCACGACCTCAGCCGACCAGTCGTATGCCGTCTGTCGCTCATTGAGGATGGCATCCAGCCTTGAATCATCCATCTCCACCAGTGAGTCGTCCATACGTTGCCAAGCCTTGTTGTGCGCATAAACAGGTCGGCGTATCATGTGACGAGGCACATGAATCACCCACACCGTCTTCTGTGTATCGTCCGTAACGAACTCCTCAACCAGAAGTCCTTCCGATGGAAGGTTGGTGCATTGGCTGGTCAGTCGTAGGCGCGCCTTCTCCAAGTCGTAGTTGTAGGTGTCGGTACCCACGATCTCCAGCGTCTTGTCAACAACACCTATGACCAGATGACCGCCTTCCATGTTGGCGAGAGCAGAGACGTAGCTGACGACGTCATCCTTCTCCTTGCCGTTGAAGTCGTTCTTCAGGTTCTTGAATTCCTTCCACTCGCACCCCTCGTTCTCCTTGGGATAGTGGAGCTTTAGATATTGTTGTAGTTCGTTTTCTGTCATTGACTTGTTCTTTTCTATAAAAAACGGAAATGCGATTTGTTTATTGTATCTCCATATTCCACATTATTTGCAAGCAAAAGTTATGGGTTGCACTTTAGGCTACTTGCGTAATCACACGATGGAAGAGTGTGCCATCATAATAGCCCTCGCGTGCCAACTTCAAGAAGTTGTCGCGATGGAGTGGGGTCTCATCGTAAAGGTGAACGGTGACGTCGCCAAGGGTAGTTTATATTAATACTTTTGCCATTGATATTTCAGTTTTCTATAAAAAAATGATAGAGCGCAACCTATTGCGCAACTTGTTTTATTACACATTTTGCAACTATTTTTTTCAAACTATACTTTGCAAAATGAATGTATAAATAGACAAAATTTACAATTATCGATAAAATACGATGTTTTTTCTTGCGTTTTTTGTATAAATCGCCTATCTTTGCGTCGTGTTTTTCATGGTATTAGATTTTAAGGTTAATGCAAAAGGGTCGTCGAGATGACGCCCCTTTTTTATTTATTCATACTCATAAGTTCCGTTTTCTGTGACGAGAGTTACCTTGGCGCCCTCTGGACGTGCCTCTACTCTACCGATCACTTGAGCATCAATATTGAAGCTCTTGGCAATGTCAATAACCTCCTGTGCCTTCTCTGCTGGAAGATAAACCTCAAGTCGATGTCCCATATTGAATACCTTGTACATCTCCTGCCAATCAGTACCGGACTGCTCATGGATAGTACGGAACAATGGTGGAATAGGGAAGAGATTATCCTTGATGACATGCAGATCCTTGATGAAATGAAGCACCTTGGTCTGCGCACCGCCTGAACAATGTACCATACCATGAATCTCATGACGCATAGCATCGAGCATCTTCTTGACAACAGGAGCGTAAGTTCGAGTTGGACTCAATACAAGCTTGCCTGCATCAAGAGGAGAACCCTCAACGGCATCAGTCAGCTTCAAACCGCCGCTATAAACAAGATCTTCTGGAACGGCATGATCAAACGACTCTGGATACTTCTCTGCCAGATATTTGGCAAATACGTCATGACGAGCAGAGGTAAGACCATTTGAACCCATGCCACCATTGTACTCCTTCTCGTAGGTAGCCTGACCATAGCTGGCAAGACCTACGATGACGTCACCAGCTGCAATATTCGCATTATTGATTACATCAGAGCGCTTCATGCGGCAAGTCACCGTGCTATCTACGATGATAGTACGAGCCAGATCTCCTACATCAGCGGTCTCACCACCAGTGCCATATACTCCGATGCCCATCTCACGAAGCTCCTGCATCAGTTCGTCATTGCCATTGATTACGGCAGAAATGACTTCGCCAGGAATAAGCATCTTGTTGCGTCCAATAGTGCTTGATACAAGAATATTGTCAACTGCACCTACACAGATAAGATCATCAATGTTCATGATGAGTGAATCCTGTGCAATACCTTTCCATACTGACAAGTCACCAGTCTCCTTCCAGTACATATATGCCAAAGAAGTCTTGGTACCTGCGCCATCGGCATGCATAATATTACAATACTCGGGATCTCCACCCAAAATGTCGGGGATAATCTTGCAGAAAGCCTGTGGATAAAGACCCTTGTCAATATTCTTGATGGCATTGTGCACATCTTCTTTGCTGGCACTTACGCCACGCATCATGTAACGCTGATCCATAGGATATTTTATATTACAATTTTTAGTAGTCAATCAATTTTTCAATTCATCACGGAGGAAACGGGTGGTCCAAGTATCTGCAGCATGCTTCTTGGAACGAGTGAGCCCACAAATCTCCTCGGGGGTTCCGCTTGCTACAAGCTGACCGCCTGCAGCACCACCATCGGGACCCATGTCAATTATATGATCACAGCATTTAATCACATCAAGGTTGTGCTCAATGATGATGACGCTATTACCTTTGTCCACCAGACGGTTGATACAACCCATGAGCACGCGGATGTCTTCGAAATGCAGACCTGTAGTAGGCTCGTCAAGAATATATAGAGTCTTACCTGTCTGCTTCTTGCTCAATTCAGTGGCAAGCTTGACGCGCTGTGATTCACCACCAGAAAGTGTCGTAGAGGGCTGACCAAGCTTAATATAACCCAAGCCTACCTCCTGCAGGACTTTAATCTTATTCAGGATTGTAGGTACATTCTCAAAGAATTCCACCGCCTGATTGATTGTCATATCCAGGACATCAGCAATAGACTTGCCCTTGTAACGTACCTCAAGTGTCTCTCTGTTGTACCTCTTTCCATGACATGATTCACAAGGAACCATCACATCCGGAAGGAAATTCATGACGATGGTCTTGTAACCATTGCCCGAACAAACCTCACATCTGCCACCACCCACATTGAACGAGAAGCGACCAGGCTTATATCCACGAATTTGAGCCTCCGGCAGCTGGACAAAGAGATTGCGTATATCCTGGAATACTCCTGTATATGTGGCAGGATTGGAGCGAGGTGTACGACCTAATGGACTTTGATCAACTGTCACGACCTTATCAATATGCTCCAAGCCTTCAATACCTTCGTAGGGCAGCGGCGGCTGAATTGACCTATAGAAATGCTGGGAGAGAATAGGCTGTAATGTGCCATTGATCAAAGAAGACTTGCCTGAACCAGATACTCCTGTCACACCAATCAGACATCCTAAAGGAAACTCTACGGTGACGCCCTTGAGATTATGGCCGGTAGCACCATGCAGTACGAGTTTCTTACCATTGCCCTTGCGCCGGGAAGCAGGTACTACAATCTTACAAGTACCGTTGAGATAGTCGCTGGTCAATGTATGCTGCTTCAGCATTTCGGCTGGAGTGCCCTGAAAGACGACATTGCCACCTTTGCGGCCTGCATGTGGTCCGATATCAACGACGTAATCAGACTCAAGCATCATGTCCCGATCATGCTCTACGACGATAATCGTGTTGCCGATATCCCTCAACTTCTTGAGCGACTGGATAAGCAACTGATTGTCTCGCTGATGCAGACCAATAGAAGGCTCATCCAGAATATAAAGCACATTGACAAGCTGTGAACCAATCTGTGTGGCCAATCTGATGCGCTGCGATTCTCCACCAGAAAGTGTCATAGAGGCACGGTCAAGTGACAAATAACCCAACCCTACTCCTAAAAGGAATTGGATACGGGTTCCGATCTCCTTTAGTATCTCTGTGGCTACACTCAATTGCCGTTCATTCAGATGAGATGGTAAAGCAGTAACCCAATCTGCCAAATCTGTCAAGGTCAGGTGACTCACTTCAGCAATATTCTTGCCTGCCAACTTATAATGAAGTGCCTCCCTATTGAGACGCTGACCCTGACACTCCGGACAAGTCTGAACCGTACTGAATGACTCTGCCCACCTGCGCTCCTTGGCAGAGGCGTCATCACCCGCAGCATCCTCCAGATATTTGACCAAACCCTCATAAGGCATGGTCATCATGGCATAACCACCATTCTCTTCGTTCACATGATAGCTTTGTCCGGTACCGCTGAGCACTGCCTCAATAGCGTCATCAGAGAGATCCCGGATAGGGGTATCAAGCGTAGCATCATAATCCTGCAGCAATGCCTCAATCTGCCAGAAGATCATGGATTTCTTCTTCTTGCCCAAAGGGACAATGCCACCTTCGGCAATGCTCAATGAAGGATCTGGAATGATCTTACTGCGGTCCACCATCGTCACCGTACCCAATCCATGGCAATGAGGACAGGCTCCCATAGGAGAATTGAAGGAGAAATCATGAGGAGCAGGATCCTTGTAGGAAAGACCCGTAGCCGGATCCATCAAAGTACGCGAGTAGTAGCGGATGGACTCATCCTCCTTGGACAGGATCATCAGCATACCTTCACCCTGACGCATAGCAATGCGTACAGACTCACGCAGGTGCTGCTCATCAACCGATGCCACTCGCATCTTATCAACGACGAGTTCTATAGAGTGGTTCTTGTACCTGTCAAGCTGCAACCCATGTAATATCTCACGTATCTCGCCATCTATGCGGACATTGAGATATCCTTTCTTGCGCAGTGTCTCAAAGAGATCGCGATAATGGCCTTTACGATTCCGCACGAGAGGAGCCAACAGATAGACGCGCTGACCTTCATAGTCATGCAGGATGAGCTGGATGATCTGGTCTTCACTGAAACGAACCATCTTCTCTCCGCTCAAATAAGAATATGCTTCTCCGGCACGAGCATAAAGCAGACGGAGGAAGTCATAAATTTCAGTAGTGGTTCCTACTGTGGAACGAGGATTATGATTCACCGTCTTCTGCTCAATACTGATGACAGGAGACAATCCACTAATCTTATCAACATCCGGACGCTCAAGATTACCCAGGAAATTACGGGCATAACTTGAGAAGGTCTCGATATAGCGCCGCTGACCTTCGGCATAAATAGTGTCGAAGGCCAGCGAAGATTTACCGGATCCGCTCAATCCCGTGATGACAGTCAGCGAGTGACCGGGTATTGTAACGTCTATGTTTTTCAGATTGTGGACGCGTGCGCCCAAAACCTCTATTGCCATTATGCGATTGCAAATTATAAGTTAAAGTTATTAGTCAGCAGTCATTATCTCTCCATACAGGAATTCTCAATAACCATCAACTAATAACTAATAACTTTTTTCGAAAATAAAATTATTCCTTTGCTTTCCAGCCGAGAGCAGCAGCGCCAAGCACGGCAGCGTCAGCTGACTTCAAGCCTGAAGGGAGAACCTTGATCTTACCACGCCAGATGGCAAGAAGGCTGTTCTCCATTGCCTCAACGATTGGGTTCATCAAGAGGCTGCCAGCCTGTGCGAGGCCACCGAAGAGGATGATAGCCTCTGGTGCAGAGAAGCTAACAAAGTCAGCAAAAGCCTCACCCATGATTTTACCAGTGAACTGGAAAATCTCCTTTGCCAAAGCATCACCTTGCTGAGCTGCATCGAATACATCCTTTGAGGTAATCTTATCAAGATCAATCTTACGGAGCAAAGACTCATCGGTGCGGGTAGTGAGGAACTCACGAGCGGTACGAGCCACGCCAGTAGCAGAGCAATAGCACTCAAGGTGATCAGTATGACCGCAACCACAGAGACGATTGCCCTGGTGACGAACACGTACGTGACCGAGCTCACCAGCAAAGCCGTCATGACCGTAAACGAGCTCGCCATTGATTACGATACCAGAACCAACACCGGTACCAAGAGTAATCTCGATGAAGTCACGCATACCCTTGGCAGCGCCGTAAGTCATCTCACCGATAGCGGCAGCATTTGCATCGTTAGTTACAGCTACAGGAATACCAAGACGCTCATAGAGGCTCTCTGCCAGTGGAAGGACACCCTTCCAAGGGAGATTAGGAGCGAACTCAATGTTGCCAGTATAGTAGTTTGCATTAGGAGCACCGATACCAATACCAGTAATCATCTGAGGACCGCCCACCTCGTCCATGACCTGACGAAGCGCTGCTGCGATGGCATCAATGAAGTCATTAAAGTCTGGATAATTCTGTGTTTTGATGGAAGTGGTTGCTACAACGCGACCACGAGTGTCAGCAATGCCCATTACGGTGTTAGTACCACCACAGTCAATGCCAATTACATAAGGTTTGCAAGTTACCATAATTGTATGTTTTTATTTGTGTTTTTTAAGCTATGCTTTATGCATTATGCGGGGCAAATTTAGTTATTTTTTCAGAAAAAAACAAATAGAGGCGATAACTTTTAACTATTATGCCCCTATTTTTAACTATTTATCATCTCAACTTAATTACTTGACCTGCGTGAACTGTAGCAGAAGTCAAATTGTTGCGTTTCATAAGCGCCTGAATTGTCACGCCATACGTCTGCGCGATACTCCACATCGAGTCGCCGCCACGCACTACATGCTGTGGATATTCCTTCTCTGATTTCTTGTTCTTCTTCTGAAGATAGATAATATCTCCTTCATGTAGTTCAGATTGTTTCGTCAGGTCATTCCACTTGCGTAACTTTCTCTTTGACAACTTAAATTCTTTGGCAATGGCTGCCAGATCATCGTCAGAAGTGCAACGGATATATTTCAGTCCGCTATTCTTGCGAGTCACGTAGAGTGTATGGGTATTGGTCAATGCCTTGGCATTCTTGGCATCGTAGGCATCCAGATTATTCTTCTCAATGAGACTGATCAGAAGATCTGCATACTTGGGATTCGTAGCATAACCGCACTTCTTCAACCCCTGTGCCCAACCCTCATAATCACGGATATTGAGCTTGAAGAGCGGGGCATAACGCTGGTTGTCGCGCAAGAAAGTGGAATGGTATTCGTACCCCTCCTCTACCGAACCGAATTTGCAGAAAGGCTCATTGACTGCATCATCATCACAATGCACCACGGGACCTTTCCAACCACGGCTGTATGCCTTGATGCCAAAGTGATTATTTGCCACCACAGCCAGATAGCTTGAGCCATAACCTGATTCAAGCAATCCCTGTGCCAAAGTAATCGAAGCAGGGACTCCATACTTCTGCATCTGCTTACGAGCCTCTTTGCTATATTTATCGCAATACTCCTTGACAGTCATTCTCGGTCCCATAGTTGGACACTTTGCCTTCTTGGCGAGAGCGCAAGGAGTGGATAGCAGTTGCAGGACAAAGAACACCAATAGCAGACAGAAACCTCTGCTGTTCGAATCAAATGATTTATAAACCATACCCAGATTACTTCATTAACTCCAGACCCTGACGATAGGTCTTGTCTGAACTGTTATATTCCTGATAGAAGTAATTCTCATCCTTGCACTGACGCATGATGTAAGCAATCAGCAGACGCTCCATATCATCGCTGCTCTTCTGCAGGTCCAGAGCTGTTGGTTTGCCGAGCGTTGGTGTAGCGAAACGGATGAAATCCTGCAGCAGGTTCTGCTTACGGAGGTAACTGTCAAGTTCTGTGAATTTCGTAAATTTGGTAACTTCTTCACGATGCTTGTCACTATAGTTGAAAGCAAAGCTATAGAGCAGGCTTATTGACTTATTGTAATAGGAAGAGACATACGAGGTATCACTTGGCACAAAATGGTCAGGCATGATACCGCCTCCAGCATAAACCGTACGTCCGCCCTTGGTCTCATACTTCAAAGAATCTGCCAGATGGATTGAATCCTGACTATAGAACTCTCCACGCTCAAAACGATTGATGAGATCCATGGCATAATCCTGTCCCTCACCCATCTCATAAGGCTTTTGGATACATCTGCCCGATGGTGTATGATAGCGGGCAATAGTAAGACGAAGAGCAGAGCCGTCATACAAGTCGAACTGCTGCTGTACTAAACCCTTGCCGAAGCTGCGTCGGCCTACAATCTGCGCACGGTCATTATCCTGCATTGCTCCTGCAAAAATCTCTGAAGCCGAAGCAGACCATTCGTCAATCAATACTACAACTGGGACATTACGGAAATTACCATGACCATCCGCACGATGATCGACCCTCTTCTGCCCCTTTCCTTCGGTATAGACAATCAGATCCCCTGCCTCAAGGAATTCATTGACCATGGCACAGCAAACCTCCATGTATCCGCCACCGTTGCCACGGAAATCAAGAAGATAGCCTTTGGCACCACGTGCCTTGAGGGCAATCAGAGCGGTGAAGAACTCGTCATAGGTATTACGGCCAAAATTATCTATCTTAATATAGCCGACCTCACCCTCCATGTATTGGGCTACGACGCTGTTGACTGGAATATCGCCACGGGTCACGTCAAAAGAGAGCAGATCAGCGCTGGTATTGCGATGGATGCCCAATGCTACGTGCGTTCCCTTGGGACCGCGAAGGGTCTTAAGCACACGGTCATTATTAATATCCTTTCCTACAAACAGAGAATCATCAACGGTGACGATACGATCGCCTGGCATGATGCCAACACGTTCTGAAGGACCGCCAGAGATAACCTGGATGACCATCACTGTATCATTCTGAATGTTGAACTGGATACCTACACCACTGAAAGATCCCTCGAGCTGTTCAGTCACCTCCTCCAGATCCGAGGCCGGGATATAGACGGAATGAGGGTCGAGCTCCTCAACAATGCTCGGAATAGCATCTTCTACCAGTTTTTGCAGATTCAGGGTATCCACATAACGATCACGGAGCAGATCAAAAAGATATACGAGCTTGGCTGAAGCTTCGCTGCTGGTCAGTCCACCCCGGACATCATTCTGCAGATTATTATTCTCCGACTGATAGAGGTGGATAGCATTTGCCATTCGCGCTTCGCCCATCATGACACCGATCCAGACGGCTAAAGCAACGCATATTGAAACAATAAAGGGGATCCAATATTTTCGCATAAAAAAGAAATAGTCAAATTGGTTTAGATAAATTATTGAATAATATTCTGCTCAAACATCTTGATTGATCCGGTCTCAGGATTAAAGAGCGCAGAGGTTGGACGCTTTCTGTCAGTAAACTGAGAAACAGGAAGCTGCTCAACGTGACCAAACTGACCCATGCCGAATTCTCCGGACAAGAGTGTCTGGCTTGCGGTAAAGAGAGAGACATGAACCTTGCCAGGAATGCAGAAGGCAATTCCCTTTTCCGGTGCCTTTGAGCCAGACACCAGTCCCAGAATGCCATTCTTCTTCTGATTCTTATCTTCTACGACCTCCTGCATCCTGTTATCTTCAGTCACAAGGACACTAATATAATAAGGTGCTCCTGCCAGGTCATCCTTATCAACAAGTCCCAGACGTTCAGAGAAACGGAAGAACAAATCACGTTCGACCGACTTTTCTGACATATATTCAGTCTTATACTGCGTGGTAGTGGTAGTGGTAGTACCTACGAACAAACTAATGAGAGCCTCCTCTTGAGCAGTCAGATTGTCAAGCATCAGCTGTAGAGAAACGCCATCGCCAGGCATATTATCAGCCTCTCCTTTGATGAGCATTGAACGGCTCTCGCGGATGCTGAAAATCTCCTGTGCTACCAGTTCGGCCTGCTTCACTTTGCTGCCAGCCTTCAGAATCTCACTGGTCAGTACATCACTTGCCTTCAGCGGAACCTTGGCTGGAGAGGCCTGTTGAGGAGCAGCTGGCTGCTTTGCCTGGGTTGATGGCCGCTGGTTGATGGACCACAAGCAGCGCTCATCAGTGAAATAGAATGTCGGATAGCTTGCCTTCTCATTGAAGTCAATATGATAAGTGCGTGATGTATCCGCATGAGCTACGGTAGATAATGAGATATTCAGTATCTCCCATCGCACCTTGTTTTCGAGCATCACGTCATCTATCCCCAGGAACTTCTCCGCATAGGGGGCATAAGGTCCTGCTTCGTACGTGGTGCACTGTGCATCGATGGTAGCCACCAATCCCGTCTTTGGAAGATTGTACGTAATACCAAAATTCATGTTGTCACCCACGGTAACCTGACGCACCTCTTGAGCTCCGGCTCCATGAATAATATATAATGAGGCAAATATTGCCACAATAGATTTACAGTTCATATTGATATATCATTGATTCTTGTTGAAGGAATCGGAGAATAGTGTTCGATTCAGAATGCTCCGTCCTAATGTTACCTCGTCTGCGTATTCAATCTCGTCACCGATTGATACGCCTCGTGCCAACGTAGTTACTTTCAGATCAGGGAATCGGCTCTGCAGCTTACGATAGATATAGAAATTTGTGGTATCACCCTCCATCGTAGTGCTTAAAGCCAAGATAACCTCGCGGATAGGCGTAGTGGTCACTTCGGCTGAAGAACTATCACGATTACAGCTTTCCACACGTTCTATCAGACTCTCTATCTGCAGCTGCTGCGGACCAATGCCATCCATCGGAGAAATCAATCCACCCAGCACGTGATAGAGACCATGGAACTGATGAGTGCTTTCAATCACCATCACCTCTTTGACGTTCTCCACAACACATACCACCGAGGCATCTCGTCGGGGATTTGAACAGATCAGGCAATAGTCTGCATCACTGATATTATGGCAGCATTTGCAATATTTCACTTCCCTACGCAGACGAATGATACTTTCACCCAGCTGTTCGGATCTTGCCGGATCCTGTCTGAGCAGATGTAATACCAAACGGAGTGCCGTCTTTCGGCCTATTCCAGGCAGTTTTGAGAATTCCTCAACGGCATTCGTAAGTAACAATGTGGGATATTGCTCCATGCTCTTTAGTATTTACCATAGTCTTTACGAGCACGCTCAAGAGCGCGCTTATCCTCTTTGTCTTTGATCGAATCACGTTTATCAAACTGCTTCTTGCCTTTGCACAAAGCAATATCCAGTTTGGCAAGCCCTTTCTCATTGATAAAAAGGCGTAGAGGTACAATAGTCAGTCCTGGCTCCTTGGAGTCATTATACAAACCTCGCAACTCCCTGCGTGTGAGCAGAAGCTTGCGATCACGGTGTGCATTGTGATTATTGTAAGTTCCGTAAAAATATTCAGCGATGTAGATATTCTTTGACCAGAGCTCACCCTTGTCAAAGATACAGAACGAATCAGTCAGTCCAGCCTTACCGGCACGCAGTGACTTAATCTCGGTACCAGTCAGCACCATACCGGCAGTGAAGGTATCGAGTATCTCATAGTCAAAAGATGCACGCTTATTCCGAACGTTGACAGCATTCGGGTTTGCACCTTTTTTCTTCTTATTATTATTTGCCATAAATAGTCAGTCAAAAGTAAGAATCATCGTTGCATGAACACGACAAAATCTCGAATCAGGCTTGGCGCAAAATAGATGACGACAAATGCGACAAAACCAAAAATCCATCGATGCTTCTCTTCAACCCTGATCAGTGTAAACGAGCCACTCCATGTGATGTAAATCAGATAGTAACTTGCCAACTGCAGGAACTTGATAGAAGGAATCAGCGCCACGAATACCTCAACCAGCATCAAGAAGCCTGTACTATAGAAGACATACAACTGGAGACGATCTCTATCAGGTGCAGGCACCTTAAAGAATGCAGGTAGCATCTCCTTGAGCAAGAACATGGCTATGTAGGGTCCGGCAAAGAATGCTACCAAGCGAGGCACCATATAAGTCATGGCATGCTGCAAGTCAAAGATTCCCTCTCCAGATAAGCCAGCAATCAGAAATATAGCCAAAGACATCACACCGAGCATGGGCAAGAATATATTGCTCTGCATGTAATCCGCCTTGGACATTGGATCTTTCCCCTTCGACAAGAATGCCCAGAACTGTTCTGGTTCACTTGTCATCGAGATAAGATACTTTACAATTAATTTAAGTTTCTCCACAGTGATAAACTCAAATTCAAAGGTTTATAAATTAATACAAGATTCGCAAGCTCCACTTGAGGTGATTAATCTTCCAGACTATGCACTACCAAGCCACTGCGAAGCTTTGGTTCAAACCATGTAGTCTTAGGTGGCATGATATTTCCTGAATCGGCAATCGCCATCAGCTGATCCATTGAGACAGGATAGAGTGCCAACGCTACACGCATTTCACCGCTATCAACTCGACGCTTGAGCTCTCCCAGTCCGCGGAGACCGCCGACGAAGTCAATTCGCTTATCGCGACGCAAATCCTTAATACCAAGAATCTGGTCAAGGATTAGATCCGAACTAACACTCACATCAAGCACTCCAATCGGATCAGCATCATTATAAGTACCAGCTTTAGCAGTAAGGCTGTACCAAACGCCGCTCAGATACATGCTGAAGTTGTGCAAAGCCACTGGACGATATTCTTCGGCACCCATCTTCTCCACTACAAAGTTCTGAGAGAGCTTGGTAAGGAATTCATCATCCGACAACCCGTTCAGATCCTTAACTACACGGTTGTAATCCATGATCTTGAGCTGGGAAGCAGGGAAACAAACAGCAAGGAAGAAATTATACTCCTCATCTCCTGTATGGTTAGGATTCAGTCTGGCACGCTCCTCACCTACACGGGCAGCGGCAGCGGTACGATGATGACCATCGGCTACATACAGATAAGGAATGGCTGCAAATCCGTCAGTAATCTTCTGAATCATCTCCGGCTCATCAATTACCCAGAATTCATGACCGAATCCCTCGGCCGAAGTAAACTTTTCAGTAGAGGGTTTGCTGGCAGTCTTCTCAATTACCTCGCCCAAGACATCATTGTCAGGGAAAGCAAAAAAGACTGGCTCCATGTTGGCAGAGAGACAACGCACATGCTTCATGCGGTCTTCCTCCTTGTCAGCACGGGTAAGCTCATGCTTCTTGATTACACCTGTCAGATAGTCCTGTACGTTGGCAGCGACAACAAGACCATATTGGGTACGGCCCTGCATTGTCTGGCTGTAAAGGTAATAGACTGGCTTCTCATCCTGCTTCAGCCAACCCTCCTGCTTGAACTTTGCAAACTGCTCTACAGCTGCATCGTATACTTTTGGATCATGCTCGTCGGCAATCGGAGAAAAATTGATTTCAGGTTTGATGATATGATAGAGAGACTTCTCGTTACCAGCACACTCATCAAACGCCTCCTGTGAAGAGAGCACATCGTATGGACGGGAAGAAACAATAGGGGCTAACTCTGGCGAAGGGCGAAGACCCTTAAAAGGACGAACTTTTGCCATGGTTATTATGGTTTTATTATGTTAATTATAAAGTTTTATTCTCAATAAATAAAGGTTAAAAGTTATCATGCCCAACTTTACCGTGGATCCATGATATTATTGTTCAGACCGGAATGCTTGTCAACATGCCTAATCTCTGTTCCGCTCCCGGTGATGGCATTACTGACGACTCATTTCAGGTATCTCTTAACCATCATGTTGACCTTTCGCAACGTGATGGGATTGGTCAGAAGATATCGTGCACCCAGCTGGCATAAATGCTTATGAAGGGAACGTTGAGCCTCATCGGCAGAAACGATAATGGGCGTTTCAGGATGCTGCTCATGCATGGTGGCTATGGTATCATCCAGTGACATCCCACCATCCAACCGGCTATCAATGAAGACCAGTTCCGGATTTGTTTTATTGAATGACTTCAGCAGACTGTCTGTTGACTCACATATAGTAGCTTTGAATAGGTGAAGATCATCAAATCGTTCTGATCCTTCATGCAAACCCAACAGAATATGAGGCAACGGACCAGCTGGATTATGTGATTCCGCTTTCTCCTGACTTTGCTGCTCTGACAACTCATCAAGCGTATCCTGTTCAGGCATTGCTGAAATGGCAGACAATGTGTTGAGCGCATTATATGGAATTGTAACCAAATATTCCACCATGCCATCCAACGATTTCTGCATCGTAACATCTCCCCAAAGGCGTTTAGCCAAAATCTGGCAGACACCCAGGCTCATACCTCCCTCTGTGGATGCATTGCTGCAAGTAATCGACAATTGAAGCCGGTTTGAGGCAGGATTGGCAACGTAACAGAGCGTTATATTACTACCTTTTTTGTTTCGCTGCTCAATATTGACTATATTATCAATCAAGAGATCAAGCAGTTTGGCATTTACATAGATAGTATTGTTGTCATACTGATTGGTGAAAGAGATCTTCACCGAGGTGGCCTTCAGGGAATAGATCTGCTGCAGTTCCACCAGATGCTCCCAGAGGAATAATGGTTTGACCTCATCCTCCTCGAAGTTTCCTCGCTCACCTACTGAACTACGGTATTTATCAGAGAGCGAAAGGATACGTTCTGCCTGTGTCTGGAGCTCGTTGATCTTTGCCATACGTTCTGCATTGGCAGCCTCAATAGGAATCAGAGAGTTGACATGCTTCGCCAATCCTCGCATGAAGGAATAGACCTCTTGCATGACACCGTAGCAGTATTCATTCTGCTGACGGAAACTCTGTATCTGATGCTCTTTCTGGGCAATCAGTTTCATCTGAGCACGATAACGCTGGTCAAGGTTAATGGCTACACCTCGTACATAAGTTGGCTGACCTTTAGCATCACGTAGGATTGTCTTGCCTCTGAATCCATACCACTCATATTTGCCAGACGACTGTGTACCGTCAGGCATCAGCACATCGGCAACATTCAGACGCAAATCCACTTCAAACATCTTGTCCGAACGAAACAGAGGAGATGTTTTTCTGACCAGAACTTTCTCTATATCATCTGGATGTACACGTTCCAGCATGGTAGAAAGCTTGATGTTTTTCTCCTTGTCATCAATCCATAGCCTATTCAACGAAGGTATCCCGAAGCGCACTTTGTGCTCCGGGATATACCATTCCCAAACATAGGTCTGGCATTCGTTCAGGAAAGGTTCGAACTCGTTTGAAGTCTTCTTCATCAATTAGTTGACACGGAAGCGATCAATGCCGTCTTTCAAGAAACCGCATGACTGCTTGGCAGCTGCAATGCCTGCATTTGAATTTGCTTCAGCTGTCTGTGCACCGCTCTTCTTTGGAGTGAAGAATACACGATTACCGAACTTCTCAACAAACTGCTCTGCAGTGGCAGGCTTAACATCTGCAATGTACTTGAAATCTGGACGCTCCTCCATCAGCTGCATTACACCAGCCTCATCAATAACCTCCTTGCGAGCGGTATTGATCAGACATGCATTCTTTGGCATGGTCTTCAGCAGTTCATAGTTGATGCTGCCGATAGTCTCCTTGGTAGCAGGACAATGGAGTGATACATACTGGCAGGTTGCGTAAAGCTCAGGAATTGACATTACTGCCGTAACGCCCTCCATGCTCTCAATCTGCTCCTTGGTGAGGAATGGATCATAAGCATAAACCTTCATGCCAAAGCCGAGAGCCACACGAGCCACATTGCGAGCTACATTACCGAATGCATGCAGACCCAGCGACTTGCCCATAAGCTCTGTGCCAGCAGCGCCAGAGAACTGATTGCGGCACTGGAACAGGAGCATACCGAAAACAAGTTCTGCCACAGCATTGGCATTCTGACCAGGGGTATTCATTGCCACTACATTATGTGCAGTAGCTGCAGCCAGATCAATATTGTCATAGCCTGCACCAGCACGAACCACGATCTTCAGATTCTTTGCTGCATCAAGCACAGCGGCATCGACAATATCCGAACGAATGATGATTCCATCTACATCAGCAACAGCATCAAGCAACTGCTGCTTCTCTGTATATTTCTCGAGCTTTACCACTTCGATGCCAGCTCCGGTGATAATCTCTTCCATAGCCTTTACAGCAGCTGCTGCAAATGGCTTTTCTGTTGCAATTAAAACTTTCATATTATAGTCCTCATCCCTTTCTTCCTTGCATGGGTAAGATACGCGGGATGAATTAAAAAATTACATATTATAGATACAAGCCTCTTAATAGAATCTATCCCTTACCCAAGAATAAGGGAAGGGAAAGATACGGAGGACTTTGTTTAGTGCATAGCTTCGAACTCCTGCATGCAAGCTACGAGAGCCTCAACGCCCTCCTTAGGCATTGCATTGTACAGAGAGGCACGGAAACCACCTACTGAACGGTGACCCTTGATACCAACCATGCCCTTGCTCTTTGCAAACTCAAAGAACTCGTCATTGAGAGCCTCATAGCCATCATTCATCACGAAACATACGTTCATGCGGCTGCGATCCTCCTTGGCAACAGTTCCCTTGAAGAGCTTGTTGCGGTCAATCTCATTGTAGAGAAGATCTGCCTTTTCCTTGGCACGCTGCTCCATAACCTCCAAGCCACCAAGCTCCTTATACCACTTAAGTGTCTGCAGACAAGTAAAGATAGGAAGACATGGAGGAGTGTTGAACATAGAACCCTTCTTAACATGAGTCTTATAGTCAAGCATGGTAGGAAGACCCTCCTTTGTCAGCTTATCCTTCTTGATAATAACGATGGTAACACCAGCAGGACCTACGTTCTTCTGTGCACCAGCATAGATACAGTCATACTTGCTTACATCTACTGGATGGCTCATGAAATCAGATGACATATCACATACCAGTGGCACACCTACCTCCGGAGCCTCAAGAGTCTCAGTACCGTAGATAGTATTATTAGATGTATAGTGGAAATAATCGCTTGCTGGATCTACCTTATAATCCTTAGGAATATAGGTATAGTTCTTATCAGCCGAGCTGGCAACAACCTCTACCTCACCCACGAGCTTAGCCTGGCCAATTGCATTGTGTGCCCATGTGCCAGTATCAATATAGCTTGCCTTGCCCTTCAGGAGGTTCAGAGGCATCATATAGAACTGAAGGCTGGCGCCACCACCCAAGAAGAGTACTTCATAGTCCTCTGGGACGTTAAGAAGTTCCTTTACCAGCGCATTGGCTTCGTCGATTACGGCTTGGAACTCTTTGGATCGGTGCGAGATCTCAAGAATAGACAGGCCTGTGCCTGCAAAGTTCTCAACGGCCTTAGCGGTCTCACCAATTGCAAACGGACTCAAGATTGAAGGTCCGGCATAAAAGTTGTACTTCTTCATACTCTCTTGTTTTATTAAACAAATTTATATCTTTATAATTTCTTTGGCATTATTATGCAATCTTTTATTCAAAGACGGCACAAATATACGGGTCTTTTTCCATTCTGCCAAAGAAATTCAATAAATTCTCACAAAAATCATTTTTTTTTTATGTTTTATAACATATTTATTTGAATCTGTCACCCCAAAGTGACGAAAGATAACTTTTGAGCCGGTCCTCCTGAACATTAGGTTGGGGTTTGTAGAACAAAGACTGCTGCATTCCGCCTTCGTTGACCAGTTCATCTGGCAAATATTGCTGATATGCGAAATGTCCAGGATAATCATGTGCATATTTATATCCTTTTCCGTATCCCTCTTTCTCCATCAGTTTGGTAGGAGCGTTTCGCAAGTGAAGAGGCACGGGCAGATTCCCAGTCTCCTGTACTTTCTGAAGTGCGGAATTGATAGCCATATAGGAGGCATTGCTTTTGGGCGAAGATGCCAGATAGACGCATGCTTCTGCCAGCGGAATACGTCCTTCAGGCCAACCCAGTTTCTGAACAGCATCAAAGGCGGCATTCGCCAGAAGCAACGCATTCGGGTTGGCGAGTCCCACATCCTCACTTGCACTTATCACAAGTCTGCGTGCTATGAATGCAGGATCCTCACCTCCCTCTATCATTCGTGCCATGTAATAGATAGCCGCATCAGGATCTGAACCTCTAATGCTTTTGATCATTGCCGAGACGAGGTCATAATGCATCTCTCCATCCTTGTCGTATGCCAGGGGATTAGCCTGGAGTTTCTCTGTCACCAGCGCATCTGTGATGATGATGGTCTGCTCTCGTTGATCATTCGGAGTTTTCTCTATTGTTTCATCATCGTCATCTTCCTCCTCCTCATAATCCCAATCATCCACATCGGCAAATTCTCCACACAGCAGATCGAGGATGTTCAGGAACTTTCGGCAGTCTCCGCCACTATATCGCAACAGAGCCTGAGTCTCCTGCACCTCCACATGCCGTTTGCTGATGATGCGGTCTTCCTTCAAGACACGCTCCATGAGTCCCAGCAAATCTTTTTCTTCCAGAGGTTTCAAAGTATAGACCTGGCAACGGCTCAATAAAGGTCGGATTACCTCAAAGGATGGGTTCTCCGTCGTGGCACCAATCAGTGTCACCACACCTCGCTCCACAGCATCAAGCAGTGAATCCTGCTGTGACTTGGAGAAGCGATGGATTTCGTCTATAAAAAGAATAGGCGAAGCATTAGGCAGGAAGAAACGGTCTTTCTTGGCACGCTCTATCACCTCCCTCACCTCTTTTACACCACTGCTCACGGCGCTCAACGTGTAGAATGGCAAATCAAGCGTCTGGGCAATGATTTTGGCAAGTGTTGTCTTGCCAACCCCTGGAGGACCCCACAGGATGAATGAGGCGATTCTTCCGGATTCAATCATACGCCGAAGCACAGCATTCGGTCCTACCAGATGCTGCTGTCCAATATATCCATCAAGGCTTTTCGGCCTCATGCGTTCTGCTAATGGTTCTGCCATGCTATTTTATATTATTTTCCTTGTAGTTCATTCAGTTTATCCTGCACTTTCTGCAGATTGAGCATCATACTGAATGCAACGCCTGCACATTTTATATTATTATATCCGAGCGATACGCCCAAACCCAGCTGTCCGAAGAGATCCCATCCGTACTGGCATTCCCAGTGAGCCTGCCGTCCTGCTACCTTGGCAAGATGAAATTGCAGTGTCTCGCGAAAACCCTCCGCACGGGTCAATCTTGTCAACAGGAGATGATCCGTACTCCATTCAGTATGCAGTTCACTCCACCATCGGTTGCTTGACAGTTCATAGTTATCAAGCAGGGCGAAACGCGTCAATCCTTCTGTGCTCTGCCACCAAAAACGGGAAGCATCCAGATGATGCCAGTCAGCAAGTCCTACCTCTCCATTGTGAACCATCGCCCCGACTCCGGCATAATACTTGAGCCTGTCCGAGCGCCGATCCAATCTGATTGTATGCCTCACTCCCAAATCAAGACTTATGAAGCGCATCTTATGCCATCGTGAACCAATACCTTGACCCATGTCAAGCCTTAAGCTATAACGAGACTCGGGCGATACTTTTAATGAAGAAAGGTCATCAAAGACGTAGATGATTATGTCACGCTGCAGATCCAGTTGCAAGGACGCCTTAAGCATTTCTGCCTCCACCGGTCCCTCATAGAGAGCCAGGAATGGTTCATTCGCTTCATCTCTGATGCGTGGCATATTGCTCTCCGCCCATTTGCCAAACAGATTCCTGCTGCGCGAATTATCCTTTGACCTCCTACGCTCCCATCGCATGTCTCCAGTCAGCTGGAGATAATCTGTCGCTGGAGTGGTCAGGTGAAAACCCGCTTGAGTTCGTTCAAGTAGCTTATAGCTGTTCCATCCGAAGATGCCCGTTGCCATGAGTGACTGCTGCATAGTCATTATCGGGTTTTCGTCAAAGTCCTCCATGTGCTGACCGCCATACAGAGAAATGCTGCTTTGCCATTCAGCAGGCCAAACATAACGGATCTCGGCTTTGGCTACCCATCGTCTGCGGCTTTCTGCCCAGCGCACAGTCTCTTCGAGCTCCCATCTGCTATGATTCTTGTTGAAGTGTCCCCATACTGCATGTGGTCCGTATGAATAACCGTCCACATAATTCATCACCAGCAGATCATGGATACCATTAGGGAGCTGCATGTACCATCCGCTATCATTCCGTTTCATGCCGCCATGGAGCAGCAGGGTATTCCACGGATCCGAAGCATGAGGCTTCACATAGTGCAGAGCAGTCTGCCCCAATGCCCCTACAGGAAGCATAAAGAGCAGACTACACATTATTATATTAATAAATAGAGATGGTCGAAACCTCATGCATCAAAGAATTGCTTGCCATTGGCATCCTGAGGACGTTCCACTCCAGGATAGTCACAGCAGAAGTGGTTCTTCAGTCGGTCAATGTATCGGACAGCCTCCCATTTTGCCATTGGAAGATCATGCATCAAGTAGTTACCGCAAGTGGCAGGAGTCGTACCAGGCACCTCGTCATCATAATCACGCACATAGGCAAAAGCTTCGAGCATCAGCTCACGGATTATCTGGCAGTCATAAGCACCTTTCACTATCAGGTAATTGCCGGTCATGCATCCCATCGGTCCCCAATAAATAACCTGCTGCTTCCAATCCTTATGATTACGCAGATAGGTTGCCACTAGATGTTCTATGGTATGGATGGCTGCAGGATTGAGGGCAGGCTCATGATTAGGCGCAGTCATACGGATGTCGTAAGTAGTGAAACAGGTATCTCCCACTGCATCCTGGCGTGAGATGTAGATTCCTGGCTGCAAGTCAGTATGATCTACCTGAAAGCTTGGTATCAGTTCCATCAGCAAGAAACTCTTTAACTCTTTTCCTTTTTAACTCTTTAACTTCGTTTTAGCGATTAGTGTGCTGCCGCAAACTCGTGCAGGAATCGCTTGTCATTCTCTGAGAAGAGACGGAGATCCTTGACACGATACTTCAGGTTGGCAATACGCTCCACACCCATACCGAATGCGTAGCCGGTATATTTCTTTGAATCAATTCCTGAAGCCTCAAGCACATTAGGATCCACCATACCGCAACCGAGAATCTCAAGCCAGCCAGCCCCCTTACACATGGCACAACCCTTACCGCCACAGAGTGTACAGCTTACATCCATCTCTGCCGAAGGCTCAGTGAATGGGAAGTACGATGGACGCAGACGGATCTGGGTTTCTGGACCGAACATCTCCTTGGCGAACTGCAGGAGCACCTGCTTCAGGTCAGCGAATGAGACATTTTCATCAATATAGAGACCCTCTACCTGATGGAAGAAGCAGTGGGCACGAGCGGAGATTGCCTCATTGCGATAAACGCGACCTGGACAAACCACACGGATAGGAGGATTCTGATGACCCATGGTACGAACCTGTACTGAAGAAGTATGGCTGCGGAGTACCACGATCGGATTCTGCTGAATGAAGAAAGTATCCTGCATATCACGAGCAGGGTGATCCTCGGCAAAGTTCAGCGCACCATATACGTGCCAGTCATCCTCTACCTCAGGACCCTCAGCAATGGAGAAGCCCATACGAGAGAAGATATCGATAATCTCCTGCTTTACCAATGAAAGCGGATGGCGAGTGCCCACCTCATCTGGAGCAGCCGGACGAGTCAGGTCGATGGTTTCATCAATATGATCCTCGCTCTGATACTCTGCCTTCAGAGCCTCAATTTTCTCGGTAGCAGCCTGCTTGAGTGCGTTAAGGCGCTGACCCATCTCACGCTTCATCTCAGCAGGGACATTACGGAAGTTATTCATCAGCGAGGGAACTTCGCCCTTTTTGCTCAAATACTTGATGCGCAAAGCCTCAATCTCCTCTGCACTGTTTGCCTTCAGACTTGCTATTTCAGTCATTAAGGCATTTATCTTTTCAATCATATATGCTATTTTTTATTATATTCGCGTAAAAATCGCGGCAAATATAGTAATTTTTTCCTTAAAACCGAAATTTTAGATTATTTTTTTGTACTTTTGCACCGAAAATAACAAGATTTGTCAGTCAATGTCCGAGTACAGTCAGCATATTTTGCAGCAAGTAGCTTCATTCACACAGCATCACCGCTTACTTGACAGCACTTCTGGTACCCTCTATGTGGGGCTCAGTGGCGGCCCAGATTCTGTAGCTTTACTGCATATTCTGTCCACATTATTGGCTGATCTGCCAGAATACAAGCATCTCTCTCTGACAGCACTTCACTGCAACTTTCATCTCCGAGGCATAGAGTCCGACCGTGACCAGCAATTCTGTCTGGATTTGTGCTCAAAGAAACTGAACATTCCCCTTCTGATCAAGCAATTTGACACCTACTCATTCATGCAGCAACATCATCTGTCATTAGAGATGGCTGCGCGTCAGCTCCGTTATGAGTGGTGGGCTACTCTTACGCAACAGGACAGTCTTCACGATGCCTCGTCATCCAGAATTGCGCTCGGTCATCATCAGGATGATTCCATTGAGAATACGCTTATGAATCTGATGCGAGGCACGGGTATTCAAGGTCTCACAGGCATTGTTCCCTACAATGCAGAATCTCACGTCATCCGTCCTCTCCTCTGTCTCACGCGCCAGCAGATTCTCCAATATCTTGCAGACAATGAGTTGGACTATGTGACCGACTCCACAAATGCCGAAAACGACACACTCCGGAATCAAGTCCGTAATCAGCTCCTACCCTTGATGACACAAATTCTTCCCCAGTCGCGTCACGGCATTTGTATGACGATGCATCATCTTCTGCAATCTGCCCAGCTTGCCCAGCTTGCCATCAGCCAGTTTGTCAAGGAGAATGCTGTACAAGTCTCTACCGATGGTTATGAATATGAGATTTTGCAGCACGATGGACAATACACTTTCCAACTGGAACAGCACTATCAGCAAAGAGGCTACCAGTTCGACGGAATGGTAGCTGTGCCGATTGGTAAACCTCTTCCGCAATCACCTATTCAGGATTCCTCTATCCGCGAGACATTTGACAGGGATAAGATCCAATTCCCTTTACGATGGCGACGCTGGCAGCAGGGCGACCGAATGGCGCCGCTTGGGATGGACGGACATTCCAAACTCTTGAGCGATCTCTTCTCCAACGCTCATTACCTGCCTATACAAAAACAACTTTCCTGGATCTTAGAGGATGCCGTTGGCACGATATTATGGGTGCCTGGCCTCCGCATCAGTCATCTTGTCCGGGTAACCCCTGAAACAACTCAACCTATCACCATCTGTTATGGCGATAGGCTGTAAGATAAACCGTAACACTCCTACAAAATATGAAACCTGTCAGACATCCCATCGATATTGCCCTTGATATCGCCACCAAAGCCCATTGCGGACAACTTGACCGTGACGGTTATCCTGTCATCCTCCATCCCCTTCAAGTTGGGTTGATGGGACAAACGGATGAAGAGAAAATAGCAGGTTTCCTTCATGATGTTGTGGAAGATTCCCACTATTCGTTTGAAGATCTGATTTCATTCGGCATACCTGCAGGCATCGTTAATGCCCTTCGGCTGCTTACTCACGATAAGTCAACAGATTATTTTGATTATATTCAGCAAATCATTGATTCGGACAATCCGATTGCCTTGAGGGTTAAATACAATGATCTGCAGCATAACTTTGCGCGTGGCAAGTCTTATCCTGACTTGCAACTGAAACATGGTAAGGCGCTGGAGATGGTTAAGGCTGCGATTGAAGAGAGCATGAAGATTGATCTCTACACCCCTCCCACAAATCAGAATATTGAGGTGGCAATCTTCGCTTGCGGCTGTTTCTGGGGTACCCAGCATCAGTTCAATAAGGAACCTGGCGTCATTCGCACACTTGCTGGCTATACTGGCGGCGAGGAGGCATTCCCCACCTACGAAGAGGTACGAGGTCATAAGACACATCACGTGGAGGCAATCATCGTTGAATACGATCCTGCCCGAACCTCTTATCTTCAGCTCTGCAAAGTGTTTTTTGAGATACATGACCCTTCACAAACAGATGGTGTCGGTCCGGATCTGGGTCCACAATACAGAAGCTGTATCTTCTACAGGAACGAAGAGCAGAAACATACAGCAGAATCCGTAATCAGTATTCTACAGGAGAAGGGCGATGAGGTCAACACGCTTCTTCTGCCTGAATCAAAATTCTACATTGGCGAGAAGTATCATCAGGATTACTATGAGAAGACTGGAGGTGAACCTTACTGCCACATGAGAGTCAGAAAGTTCTGATTCTAAAACAGCAAATCATTGATCAGGAAGGATACTGCAATATTAAACGAAGGTACCCATCCGAGTTCTCCATGATAATGCGTCAGGGAGATGTATGGGCGTACCCTTATCTGCCTCCGGTTCTGATTGATATAGCCGAACTCATCCCTTATGTCCACATTTTGCCGAAAGGTCCAGTCAAAGCATAATCCCGCATTCAGGCTTGGTCCCCTTTTCTGAGGAACAACCTCATCTTCATCTACATCTGCGGATAATTCATAAGAGGATAATCCCATTCCGGCAAAAGGAGTGAGAGCAATACGTGACGATGTTCGGAACTGATAGCCATAGTTCAAGGATAACTGTCCGTTGAGCAGCAAATCCCCCTCTTCTATCCATCCGTCGCTTGTCTCAAACTCTATTCTGTCTTTGCCGAATCCAAAAGAGAAATCCAGAAGGAACGTATGATTATGTCTCTTATATTGCACCCCAATCGTAGCACCTCCCATCGGACTTACATAGCTGGTATGAGGACTATGAAAAAAGCCTCCCACACTGATACCCAGATCCTCTTCGGGCACGAGATTTAACTTCTTTTCCGAAAAATGAATCTTTGTATTCTGTAGCTCATGACTGACCAGGTCTTGCCAAACCTGCAGCATCAGGGTGTCTGTTCCTGACTGCGTTCCTATCTCAAGGTCATTGTATTTCAGGAGATACTCCTCAATATAGAAATCACGCACCTGGTCAGCAAAGAAACGATTGTCCGGGTCGGCATAATCATTTGTAGCCTTGCGGCATTCCACCTCAAGCATGTCAAACGCTATCTGCAGATACTGCAACATCTGATCTGTGCGATGTTCAGGTCTTACCCAAGTACACTTCATATCAAAGACAGGTACAAAACGATGGCAATAGTATGTAGTCAGACCCTCTTTTACCTTCTCTTCCCGATCCTCTATATCATAATCTATATGGAAAAGGGCTGAATCGCCGGAAGCTGGTTCAGCCACAAATTCGCTCCATGACAAAGCTCCTTTCTGCCAGCTACGCGTCGCTTTTGACGAGTACTGGGCAGAAAGCATTGTCACCGAGGCAAGCATGAATAGGATGACAAGAATTTGTCTCATAGCCTCTATCACAAATCTTCGCTCTAACGTACTTGATGAACAGAGAGAGTTCGAGCAACGGCATCAGCCCATCCCTCCCGCATCTGCTTTACCTTGCTCTGGTCATCTGTAGGAGTAAAGACACGATCTACTGCCCACTGGCTCTTAATCTCATCAATGCTTTTCCAGAATCCCACAGCCAATCCTGCCAAGTAGGCAGCACCTTTAGCTGTAGTCTCTACCACCGTCGGACGCACCACCTTTGTTCCCAGCACGTCAGCCTGAACCTGCAGCAGATAATTATCACGGCTTGCGCCGCCATCCACCTTCAGTTCTCCGAGGTCCACCCCTGCATCTTTACGCATGGCATTAACAATGTCCATAGTCTGGAATGCGATTCCCTCATCAGCAGCTCGGGCAATGTGTCCGAGTTTGGTGCCACGCGTCAGACCTGTTATGGTACCCTTGGCGTCCGGATCCCAGTATGGAGCACCCAGTCCTGTCAAAGCTGGCACGAAATAGACACCACCATTATCATTTACGCTCAAGGCAAGCTGCTCAATGTCACGTGAGTTCTTAATGATACCCAACCCATCTCTCAACCACTGCACTACACTGCCACCCACGAAGATGGAACCCTCCAGTGCGTATGTCACCTCATCGCCAATCTTCCATGCAATCGTCGTCAGCAGACGGTTTTCTGAATAGATGGCTTTACGTCCTGTATTCATCAGCAGGAAGCAGCCGGTGCCGTAGGTATTCTTCACCGACCCTGGTTCGGTACACATCTGCCCGAAGAGTGCCGCCTGCTGGTCACCAGCAATACCAGAAATCGGAATGGGATGATTGGCTATCGAAGTTGAAGTGTAGCCATAGATCTCACTTGAGGCATGAACCTCTGGCATCATACTCTTTGGAATGCCGAATACCGTCAGCAGTTCGTCATCCCACGCTAATGTATGGATATTGAAAAGCAATGTTCTGCTTGCGTTCGATACATCGGTCACATGCACAGGCTTGCTTCCATTCTCTTTGGTCAGATTCCAGATGAGCCAGCTATCCACCGTACCAAAACGCAACATACCGGCTTCAGCCCTCTCCCTGGCTCCCTCCACATGATCAAGGATCCAACGTATCTTTGACGCACTGAAATAAGGGTTCATGATCAGACCCGTCTTCTGGCGGATGAAGTCAGGCGAGAGGGTCGTTTCCAGTTTACGGCAGAAGTCAGCGGTTCGTCCATCCTGCCAGACTATCGCATTATAGACTGGTTCACCGGTCTCCGCATCCCACACAATGGTAGTCTCTCGTTGATTAGTAATGCCCAAGGCAGCAACATCCGCCGGACGCACCCGCCCCTTCACAAGTGCTTCTATGATGGTCGAAGCCTGCGAAGACCATATCTCACGAGGATCATGCTCAACCCATCCCGGTTGGGGGAATATCTGGGCGAACTCTTTCTGTGAGACGGACACAGTTTTGCCTTCACGGTCAAAGATAATGGTTCGGGAACTTGTAGTTCCCTGATCCAATGCAACGATATAATTACTCATGGTATGATTAAAGATTAGTTGTACTTCTCGTAAACTCTAGAATAATATGTGCTTCTTCTATCTCAGCTGATGGATCATAGATGATACGGAGTCCGATACTATTATCATTCCTCACTCCTGAAGACCTCGGAATAGTAGCCTTTTGCGCAATATTACTCCGGAATATTCACCACCTGATAGAAGGCAGGCTTCTTCTGCAGCTGGCGGTCAAAAAGGAGCGGATAGTTGGTGCGGTTAGGGATAGGATAGTCATTCTTCCAGGATACGCCATCATGCAATCCCCAGAAGGTCACACGTGAAATCTTGTCACGTTTGTTCCAGATAGTGCGGATGATCTGCTCGTAGCGGTCAGCAATCTCCTGTTCCACCTCGGCAGGAAGTCCCTCTGCATAAGGATTCAGGTAACGCATGAACTCCTCACGCTGCAAAGCAGGGTCATACAGAGCCTTGCCCGTCATCTGTCCCTCCTTTGACAAAGGCAACATGTCAATGTCAAGCTCTGTGATCATGACCTTGACACCCAGGTCATACAGACGGTCAATCGTGGTCTCAATATCCTTCACGTCGGGATAATTCAAGCCCCAGTGTGCCTGAATGCCCACGCCATCAATGCGGATGCCCTGTTCCTGAAGCATCTTCACGATGTGTACGGCACCATCCACTTTGGTCTGACGCCACATATTATAATCATTATAGTAGAGTTCGGCATTCGGATCGCAGCGCTGTGCGGTCTTGAAGGCGAGGCTGACCAGTTCGTCAAGGTTGCCTCCATAATACTTCTCCCAACCCTTGTCACTGCGGTAGCCGCCCTCTTCGCTTACTACCTCATTCACTACGTCCCATGCATAGACCTTACCGGCAAAGTGTGTCACGGTCTTCTCTACATACTCCTCAAGGGTGGCTTTCATCTCCTCCTGGGTCTTGACGGTTCCGTCAGGGTGCAGCCAGAAGAAGTCTGGCGTCTGATTATGCCACATCAAAGTATGACCGAGCGCCTTCAACCCATTGTCAGCAGCAAACTGGCAATAGGCATCGCCCTGCGAGAAGTCCCATACATCCGGGGCAGGATGGATATACTCTGGTTTCAGTACGCTTTCAGGAGATACAGCATTAAACTGGTCACAAATCAGATTGAGGCTTTCTGTCTCATTGTTAGTGATGATGTCCTGAGCTACGGCAACACCTACCAGAAAGTCATTGGCAAAGGCATCCTTCAGAGGTATGTCCTTGAGTTCTTTCTGTTCACTACATCCTGCTGCAAGAGCAGCCGCAAAAATCAAAAAAAGAGAGTTTCTTGTTTTCATTTTATTTTGTTTTTATAAGGTTATACAGAATCTGTTCGGGCTTGACACGATCATACAGAGCAAGTCCTCAAATTCATGCGGCAAATATAAGTTCTTTTTGTCGAAACTCCAAATCTTTTATGCTAATATTTGGATTGTCAAGGAAAAAATGTTATCTTTGCGCCGTCTATCATCAAATTCGATCAAATAAACTCTATTTGTAGCAAGACTTCATATGAACTCTCTTCTTGTACTCTTTATCATACTGCTTTATTTCTGCATGGTATTCGGCGTCAGCTGGTGGACTACCCGCCGACGCGACACGGACTCCCAGTCTTTCTATCGTGGCGACCGCAGAAGCCCGTGGTGGGTGGTAGCAATAGCCATGATTGGCACCTCCATTTCCGGTGTGACTTACGTAAGTGTGCCTGGCATGGTAGCTACCAAGGATATGAGTTACCTGCAGATGGTACTTGGATTTGTAGCCGGCTACTTTGCCGTCGCCTACATCCTGCTTCCTCTCTATTACAAACTGGGGCTTTCAAGTATCTACAGTTATTTGGAGCAACGCTACGGACAGGGAGCGCATCGCACCGGAGCGGCATTCTTCCTGCTCTCTAAGTTCCTTGGCTGCGCTGTCAGAATGTATCTTACGGCTGTAGTGCTCCAGCTGGTACTCTTTGACGGATTAGGACTTCCCTTTGGCGCTTCTGTAGCAATAATAATGCTGATTGTCTGGCTCTACTCTTTCCGAGGAGGTGTCAAGACACTTGTCTGGACGGACCTGCTGCAGACGCTCTGCCTGCTGATTGCCATGGTGGGCTTCGTCTTCTGTGTCAGTTCTGCCATGGGACTCTCTGCTTCGGGTCTCTACTCCACGCTTGTGGAAAATCCCATGAGTAAGGTCTGGTTCTTTGACGATGCCAATGACACACGATACTTCTGGAAGCAGTTCCTGGGCGGTATGTTCACTACCATTGCCATGACCGGATTGGATCAGGACATGATGCAGAAGAATTTGTCTTGTAAGTCTTTGAAAGAAGCGCAGAAGAATATGGTAAGCTACGGCTTCGGTTTCTTGCCGGTCAATCTGATTTTCCTCTCCCTTGGTATCCTCCTCTATACCTATGCCGGGCAACTCGGTATGGTTCAATGGGGAATGACTGATGGTGTCCAGACATTGACTTCGCTGACCGATATGCAGGGCAATCCTTTGCAAGCAGACGAACTCTTCCCTTATCTTGCTACGGGTATCAATCCCCTTACCCAGACACCTTTCCTTCCGCTTACGGTCAGCATTCTCTTTGTATTGGGACTTGTGGCTGCTGCATTCTCCTCTGCCGGATCCGCAGTTACAGCACTGACCACCGCTGTCATGGTTGACTTCCTGGGGAATGAACAAAAGGGCAACAATCCTGCAGTGAAAACCTCTACAACTCCCAAAACAAGGTTCCGCGTTCACCTGATCAATTCTATTGTTATGGGTATCATGATCTACCTGTTCCATCTGCTTGCTTCGGGTTCAGTGATCAATGCCGTGTATGTAGTGGCATCCTATACCTACGGTCCGCTCATCGGTCTGTTCTTCTTTGGCCTGTACACAAAGGTGCAGGTACGTGACGGATGGATTCCTCTCATCTGCATCCTCTCTCCTATCCTGTGCTGGATACTTGACTCCAACAGCGAGGCATGGTTCAACGGCTACAAGATCGGCTACGAACTGCTTCTCATCAATGGTGCCATCACCGCCTTGGGTTTACTACTGGCTTCGCGCAGACAATCCCAAAACTAACTTCCGGTGCACCCCGTTTCCGTTCGTTTCTATACGACTATCCCCTTTTTTATGTTAAAATCGGCACACATTGATTTTTTAATCAAAAAAAGAATTATATTTGCACCGGATTTGTGACTTCTTCGTCAAGTTCAAATTCATCAAAAAACAGAAAGTACAGAAAATACTATGAAAAGAGATAATGACATTTCCTATTTTGTAGCGTTCTGCATCGAACAATACAAGCATGCGAAAGGAATGGATGGCGTCGAAGTCGCTTCACTATTCTTTTCGTCAGGTGTGTCTTCGTATCTCGCAGAGAATTTTGAGGTACTCCATACCCAAAGCCGCCAGTGGCTGATGGAAGAAATTGACGATATTATCCAAAAGAGAACTGCAGCATCTGACGTTCAAGGAAGTCGAAACCATAAAATTGAGAAAGAGATGATGAACTTAGAAGTCACACAGCAGAATCTTTATCTGTTCCTGCCAGGAAAGATAGCAAACGTAGCTGGCATCATTGCCACCTACGAACATTGCACACAGCTCGAAGCCATGCAACGCTTCTATGCCTCTGCTACATACCAGGGACTTCAGCGAGAAGAAACCAAGCTCTGGCATCTCGGTGCCGTTGCACTTTACGAGATGTATTGCAGTAATGCAGCAAGCTGATACTTGTTACCTATGAACATTCATTACATATTGCTTGCAGAAGCATTAGAGGAAAAGTGTAAGCGACAAAGTAACCTATTGATTGGAACAACGAGATAGGATTTGCTCCTGAATATCTCTATGACATCAGTCATTGGGCATAAAAGACAACAACAATTATCAAGCGCCAACGCATCCCGTTGTGGTGTGGAGGCAAAACGAAAAATACAAGACAGAAAGTACAGAAAACTAACATATTAACATATAGCATTGACTATTATTTCGCGTTCAGAAAAAGAAAAAGCCTGAGAAACTGATTTCTTTTCTGCTGAAGAGATTTCGGAATAATTTGTTCACGAGGATCGTCTGATTAGAGGACTATCCCGTTCAATCCTACATATACGTTAATGTTCACATTTAAGGTGTGGGCATTTTCCAGTAGGATTGGCGGGTTTCATTCTCAGGCTTCCCGTGAACGCGAATGGAAAGGTCTGCACCTTTTCTTTTTACTCCGTTCATCGCATAGTTGAAAGAGTAGGCTTTGCTACTAAAGATACAACTATGGCAGAGAACAACATTACGGCAACACGCGAAAGCCTTATAGCTGAGATACAGCGTCGTGTAGTTGACAAAATCCTTGAACAGACAAACGCAGATCTTCTGACAAAGCTTATCCGAAATGCAGATACTTTGGATGAGGCAATGGCTATTGCACAATTGGGTACAACCTATAAGCGTACAGGCCTTCATTATGACAAACGCCTTGAAAAACAGCGCGGAAACACTATCAAGTATTTCAAGAAAAACGAGGAACTGAGCTTTACTGATGGCTCAGATTCTCCACACCACAAACTGATTATAGGTGATAACTACGATGCCTTGCAGAATCTGCTTATCCAGTATCGTGGCATGGTGGACGTTATCTACATTGACCCACCATACGGCAAGGACAGCATGGGTGAGTTTGCGCAAACCAACTATGATAATGCCATAACAAGAGATAATCTTTTGTCCATGCTGCAACCAAGGTTGTCTCTGTCAAAATACTTATTGGCCAAGGAGGGTGTAATATTTTGTAGCATAGACGATAAGAATTATGCCTATGTTAAGTTACTAATGGATGAAGTATTTGAGGAGAAGAACTATATTGCAACTTATCTGTGGAAAAAGACAGATACTCCTCCTGCATTATCTAAAAAAGTCAGAAAGAAGTATGAGTATGTTCTTTGCTATGGTTATGATGTTCCTAAATCATATAAATTTGCACAAGGTCAAATAGACGGTGGGGATGCACCCTTATTAAACGAATCCAACCCTTTGGGCATTTTGACATTTCCTATAGGAAGCGTGTTATTTAACATTCCAGATGGAGAGTATTCTGATGACGAGACAAAGAAAGTCAAACTTCTCAATACAGTGATAGTAAATGACGGTCGGAATGCTAACGAGTTCTCGGCAGAAGCCCATTGGAAGTGGAGTCAAGACAACTTAAAAAGGGAAGTGGACAACGGAACATATTTTTTGATAAAATCTAAAAAGTTCTCACCTCGATACCAAAAAATTGGAGAGAAAACCCTAAAGACCCCACAAAACAATATTGATTCTTCATTAGGGGTAGGTACCAATGAGGAAGGTACTAGCATATTGGATTCAATTCTAAAACCAGACATCTTCGACAATCCAAAACCTCCAACACTCATAGAGTATTTGATAAATATGGTTAATAAAGACGAAGAGATAACCATATTAGATTTCTTTGCTGGTTCAGGAACGACACTTCATGCGACATTAACCTTGAATGAAGATAAAGGGAGAAGACGTTGTTTATTATGTACAAACAATGAAATAACAGAGAAGAATCCGCACGGCATAGCTTTAGATGTAACAGCTCCTCGCCTGAAAAGAATAATGACCGGCTCGTGTTACAACCAGTCAGATAAATATCCTTTCTACTCTGGATGTAACGATTTCCCTTGGATTAAAGATAACGAACCTTACGGAGGCAACCTTGACGTTTATGAGATAGCCTCTGTTTCCAATGCGGAGCACGTCTGTGGTAAGACACCTTTCGATGTTATTGACGAAACGCTATATGGAAAAGAAAAGTTTACCACCCTTGAAGATAAGATACGTTGGGTGTGTGAGAACTTTGAGGCAACGCAAGATAAACTTGTTGAAAAGGAATAAGACGTTTCGACTATGCTACAGGAAATCATACAACTCCACGATGAAGCTGTAACCGCTCTCGTAGATAAAATAGCGAAGAAGAAAGTCATCACGTTCAAGTCGCCTACTGGCAGTGGTAAGACTTACATGATGGCAGACTTCATGGATAGGATATTGAGCGAACGAAATGATGTTATCTTTCTCGTATCATCCCTTTCAAAAAGCGAATTAGCAAAGCAGAACTATGACAAGTTTTGCGAGTATAAAGAGCATGGGGAGTTCTCACATTTGAATCCTTACCTGATATCAAGCGAAGTTTCAGGAGAGGAAGGTGTATTCGTGCCTGTCGATTACAACGTCTATGTCTTACCCCGTGACTTATACAAGAAAGGTGGGCGATTGATGCAGGGTGCAATGGACAACTTCTTGCAAACCATCACGAGTAACCTCTTTGGCAATGGATTGAACAAGCAAGTCTATCTGATCAAAGACGAATGCCATCAAGCAACGAACAATCTTGATACAATCTCAACGGATTACTTTGCGAAAACAATAAACATTTCTGCCACTCCAAAATTGACGCGCGGGCAAGTGCCAGACATAGAAGTAACAGAGGAGGCTGCCACCAACGCAAAACTTATCAAAACCGTAGAGTGGAATGAAAATGACAGCGATGTGGCAGAAGCTATTGAGAAACTGGAAGAAATCAAAGAGGATTACCGCAACCTACTGGATGTCAATCCATGTCTGATCATTCAGATTTCAAACAAAGACAAAGCCAACGATGACTTAGCTCGTATTTACGATGTTCTAGACAAGCCGAAACACAAGGATTTGAAATGGATGCTCATTGTTGACAAGGACAAGGATTGCAACACCAATGATGTGTTCAAGGCAAAGAAACTACCTGTGTCGAAATGGAAGGATTACGCAAAAAGCAAGGAATCTACCATTGACATAATAATCTTCAAAATGGTCATTACCGAGGGATGGGATATTCCTCGTGCTTGTATGTTGTACCAGATGCGACCTACCCAAAGTGATCAGTTGGACGAACAGGTCGTTGGACGAGTAAGACGCAATCCTCGACTCCTTGACTATGAGCATTTATCGCCCGAGGCTCAGGTACTAGCTATGAAGGCATGGGTGTGGGGCGTCAGAAAGAAGGAACAGCAAAAGATGTTCTATGCCACTCTTTTTGATGAACCTACAGATATTACCAACAAAATTAGGATTCGCACGACAAAGCTGAAAACGCTGTCTCGAAAGCCAGGTTTCGATATTCATAAATTTATGGATGAGCAGACAGACGACAATAGGTATTCAGACATCTTTACTTTGTATAGGAAATACAAGAAGGCCGAACCAGAAGTGCAGCAGTTGGCTTTCGAGTATGCGGATAGACCTTGCAGATGGTTGAAGTTTGCTGAAAACATTGATGCCGTGATAAGGGAAAGTTCGAAATACATTTGCAACTATGCCGAGAGCATGGAACTTACAACCGACGATAGTGGCAAGGTGAAAGATGTGTCATTTCCATCAGAGTCATCCTATACAGACAATGGCAATAATGTTACCATTGAAGACTGGGTATGGAAACATAAGACTGTGAAAGGAAGCAATTTTGCCTTTGATAGTGATGCTGAAAAAGAATGGGCAAGCATCATTCAGAATTTGGCAAAGGATGATACAAACGAGCCAGAGCCAAGGCGAGTCGCAGAAAGAGTGATGGTTGGCAAGGCTAATCCATTAGCAGGACAACGGAATATTGATGGTACTGTTGAACCCGACAAAATCAATCCTGCAAGAAAATATCTGTGGGGCAAGAACTTCATAGCTAATTCAGAGATTAAATACGAGTACTGTCTTGATGGCATACATGCATCTTATCCTGATTTTGTTATGGAGGATTGCTTCGGCAGAATACACATCTTTGAAGTAAAGAGCGTCAATATTGCCAATGCAACACCTGCAGCCTTTGATAGTGAGGCGTACAAGAGGAAGATGAATGAGTTGATACGATGCTATAAGCAAGCGTCTATCATGACGAAGCATGTGTTCTATCTACCCGTGCGAAAGGATGATGAGTGGCACATTACTCGTCTGCTAAGTGGCGAACAGGAAACGTTGACGTTGGATCAGTTCAAAGATTATGTCAAAACTAAACCTGCTCAAGAGGACATGACTGAAGAGGAAGAGCCCTTTCGTATATTAGACACTCACGACGTTCCCATCTCCGACCGCTTCACCCGCTTCCTGCCTCTCTACAGCATCAAAGCGGCGTGTGGCCCTCACGAGTTCAATTTCTCTGATGAAGGATTAGACAATGACCTTGGGTGGATTGATTCGTCAAGGTTCGGACACCGAATGAACAAAAACATGTTTGTGGTGCAAGCCGTCGGACACTCAATGGAGCCACGAATCAACGATGGAGATTATTGTGTATTTGAATGGTACACTTCTGAAAACGCCGGTACAAGAGAAGGTAAGATTGTCCTTGCCAAGGACATTACGGATTATGACGATGACTATTCGGGTCGTTTCACGATAAAGAGATATCATCGTGTTTCAGGCAATAAGGTGGAGCTGCAATCAATTAATCCAGGACACCCCACCTTTAACCTTGTACCCAGCGGAGAGTACGAACAGAGCAATCCGATTCTTGGTGTATTCGTAGGGAGATTATAACCTGTTGCCATGCATCAGGAAGTCGTTCAGAACTGTAACAAATAACACTAAGGAAACGAGCGTACTCCTTGGTCATTCCTAATGGTTTTGAGGCATAGCTTATGATTGTCCATGGTCTTAGGTTATGCCTCAAAAACTAATTTGAGATAAGAACACAAAAATAGTGGTAAGCCAACTGCTATGGGAGAAGTGTGCCTTATCCCTCTATATAAGGAGTCTTCCAGACGGAAATGAATACCGTTACTTTGATAGAGTTTCTTTCAGTGCAGTTTTGTTTGTTCTCGATACGGGAATCTTCTTATCAGAGTAGAACAGGTTAAGATGGAAGCTGCCATTTGTACTTTCCATAGATTCTACATATTTAAGGTTTACGAGGAAGCCGCGGTGGCATTGTACAATGAAGTCGTTGCCTGACAGATCTTCTTTCAGCTGTTTGATAGTAGTTCGGATTGTTGCATTTGTAAGTTGCTCATTATCTATATAGCATATATTGGCATAGTTTCCTACTGACTCAACGTACAAAAAGTTGTGTGGAGATAGGATTATGTCCTGACCATTATAATCAGAATGTAGCACACATTGTTTTTCCTTGCATTCATCGGGATCTTGGTTGTTATGTACCGTGTCACGCTCCTGCTGTTCCTTCAGCATCTCATTGATTGTCTGCAATTCGTTCCGTTCCCGATACAGGTT
>JAZLJN010000101.1:0-20057 GCA_045617885.1 Bacteroidales bacterium
GAGGCGATGGAGGCATTGAAGCAATCTGTGTCGGCCTTCAATCGTCACTTCAAGCCGCAGAATGCCTTCCACTTCAACACAATGCCCGTGCAGGAGTCTGACTACCTGCAGATTGCGGCCGATGTGCAGGAGTTCCTTGATCACAATAAGATTGAGGAATATCGCCGACGCACCAGCGAACACTATAAGGACATTCTGGGACGCATCTCGACGGAAGTCGGCGGATTGATGAAGCGACGCTCGGATGTGGATGGCGTCATACTCGACATCAACCGTGACTTCGTGGAGAAGAACTTTGCGGGCGTGATACGCAGCATCGAGCTACAGGCCAGTGCCTCGTCCGACAAACTGATGCAGCTGCTGATGTCTATACAGTCGTTTGCTGAAGAGAATGCGTTCTCGATAGGCGAACTGAACCTCTTCTCGGGAGACAATCAGGACGAAGTGAATCGGCAGGTGGTGAATTACCTGAAGAGCCTGACCCGACAGTTGCAGGACGAGCCGCAGCGTACCTTCCTCTCCCTGAGCGATGCCTTCCGTCTGCAGTTCCGTGTGCGTGAGAACGACAACGACACGGGCTGGGTAGAGCGTATCAATAACGTAGGTTCAGACGGCACGGACATCTTGGTCAAGGCCATGGTCAACATCATGCTGATTAATGTGTTCAAGAAAAAAGCCGCCCGCAAGAGTGGCGACTTCATCGTGCATTGCATGATGGACGAGATTGGCCGTCTCCACCCGAATAACATCAAGGGCATCCTGCAGTTTGCCAACTCCCGCAACATCTACCTCATCAACAGTTCGCCCACATCGTACAATCCGTATGACTACAAATATACCTACATGCTGAGCAAGCACAACGTCAAGACGCGTGTAGAGAAACTGCTGAAACGTAATCTGTAACCCAAGAAACATTTATCTGAGCATGATTCCTGCATCGTTACGTGAGTTGTTAGACGGTCACACCGTGGCATCGAGCCGGCTGAGTCCCTCACTTGTCTCCGAACTGATGGGAGAAGGACTGCTGACACCCGTTGTCCGTGGTTCCAGGAAGTCCTACCGTGCGCAGGACGTAGAATCCCTGAGACGGTATCTCATGGACAAGGATGAGCGTTTCCGCCTGTTGGAGACAGCGGTCGGGGACAACATGACAAGGGCTTTGCAAGCCGCATCGACCGGCAACTCCAAACTGCTGTCCGTCCGTTCCTGTCCAGGGTTTCCGGTCAATGCCTACGAGCCGATTCCCTGTATGCTGAACGGGCATGAAATGATGGTCAACCCCGAGGAAGGAAGTTTCCTTTTTGTAGCCGACTGGCAATCGTTCTTCATTCCTGCGGACGTCATTGTCGTTGGCATCGAGAACATGGAGAATTTCCGCATGATCCGCCAGCAGCGGCCGTTGTTCGAGCAAACGGTTGGGACAGGACGGCTGCTTTTCGTCTCCCGTTATCCCCAATCCACCGACCTCCGTTCTTGGCTGCAAAGTATTCCCAACCGCTACATCCATTTCGGCGATTTCGACCTTGCAGGCATCCGTATCTTCCTCACCGAGTTTCATGCCTACCTCCCCGAACGCTCATCCTATCTGATTCCCCCAGACATTGAGCACCGCTTGGCAGAAGGATCAGCAGAAAGATACGATGACCAATACCAGCGATTCAATAATCTAAGCACATACATTCCTGAACTCCAACATCTGATTGACATCATACACAAGTATCATAGGTGTTATGATCAGGAGGGGTATATTGTCTGATTGTGGCGCAGGATAGAGGTTAACCATTGACTGAACTGAGAGGCACGTATTGATCAGACTCGATAGCTTCTTTGAGGACCTTGTGGATTAAGTCAAGGAGCACGATTGAAAAATAGCAAGAGAAAAGTCTCTGCGTACAATAAAATAATAAAGTATAGCAAAATGATTGAACAAACAATAACTCCGGAACTCGTGGAGAAATGGTATAAGAGGCGTAATCCAGACACTTATAAGGGTGACTATGGGCGTGCATTGCTTGTGGCTGGAAGTAAGGGCATGATGGGTGCTGCTTTGCTTGCCAGCAGAGCTTGTATGCGTAGTGGGGTCGGACTGCTGACGGTGAGGGTTCCTTCTTGCGGTTACAATATCTTGCAACTGGGGATTCCTGAAGCAAAATGTGACTGTGATACTTGCTTTGACTATCACACTGAGGTGGAGGTGCCAAAGGATACCGAGGTTATAGGTATTGGTCCTGGATTGGGTCAGCATGAACAGACACAGGAGGCTTTGTACCGCCTTCTGATAGAGCATCCCCAGTGTCCGATGGTGCTTGATGCCGATGCGTTGAATATTCTTGCCATGCATCCGCAATGGATGGAACTGCTGCCTGCCGGTTCGGTTCTTACTCCTCATCCCGGGGAGATGAAGCGGCTGGGATCCGATCCCTACAAACTGGCTCGGAAATATCAGTTGGTCATCGTGCTAAAAGGACATCAAACGCGCATCATTGACTCGAAACATTGCTTCATCAATATGCTTCATGGCAATGCAGGCATGGCTGTAGGCGGGTCGGGCGACGTGCTGACGGGTATTATCCTTGCCTTGTTGGCTCAACACTATCCGCCTCTGCAGGCTGCCACCTTGGGCGTATGGCTGCACGCTCAGGCGGCTGATATTGCCCTCTCGGATCATAACAGTATGGAGTCATTGCTGCCTTCGGATATCATAAGCCATCTGGGTGATGCTTTTGAAGAGAGTCGTCCTGGGGAGGTCATCAGAATTGTGTGCGAATAACAGCTTTACCTGGCTTTCAGCACAAAGCGCTATGATGAAAGACCATCCACACTTAACGGCAAATTTAATATACTTCGCCATTTTTGTGTGCTATTCAGTCTTTCTTCATAGCGCCATTCTTGTTTAAGACAGATCGGAAAAGGAAATGGTTACCAGACCTTAATGCGATTTATGCCGGCAGCAACGGACTCGATTGGACCAACAATTGGCTGCTGTGAGCGGGTTGCACCAAAGTAATCAGTATCAATCACGTATGGATGACCGTCCTTGTCTTCAAAGAGACCTTCGGTGAGTCGGGTTGATCCGAGTGTCTCGGTTGTGACCACAGAGGTGTTTACCTGCAGGGCTTCAGGGGAGAGGCAAAGCTCCATGTATGTGCCGTCTGCCTCTTCGATGATGCGGAATGCGCAATCTGAATCGGTTGTGAAGCGCTCTGTCTCTGCTTCATAGGCTGGAGCGCCATTCAGATAGACATTGCCTGAAATATAGACAGCCTGTGGTGTCTCCTGGAACTTCTCATGGTCGCTATTGCCCTTGCTTCTGATGATGTCCTGATAGGCTTCCCATCCATGAGGGTGACCGTTGTAGCCCGCCGTTCCGCAAGAGGCATCGTCTGCCACTGCCTTGCTGCCACCGATGAAGATATTGTTGTAAAGACGGTCATCGCCACCGTACACGATGGTACATCCTGCCACTTCAGCCGAATGAGGGAAGTGGTAAGGAGTGGAGCGGTCACGACAGTCAATTCTGCGCATGATGCCGGCGCACAGATTATGCACATAGGCACCACCCTGTGCCACATTATCAAAGTTATATTCCGAGCCGAAGATATTATTATCCACCAGATATGGTCCGTGTGTCACTTCGATCATGAGGTCACGGTCATTGTTGTAGTAGAGGTTATGGTGCACGTGTGCTCCCTGTGCCTGCCAGTCAAGCCAAGTGCCGAGGGCACTGTTGTGAATGTTGTTGTGGTGGATGTTGACGTCAATGGCTGCATGGAGTTTGATGCCAGCTATCTCATAGCCGAAATACTCATGCTTGACGGCAATATTGTAGATGTGGTTATATTCGATGGTGCTGAAGATACAGCCCATGTGACCTACAATGCCGTTCTGTCCGCAATCATGCAGTACGTTGTGTCGGATGATGTGCGAACCGATGGTCTCACGGCTCCAACCGATGCGGATGGCACGGAACACTGCCTCCATCTGGTACTGGTAGCCAGGTTTGCGCTGTGTACGGGTACACATATTATGTCCGGTTGATTCCTCCTTGCCGATACTGATAGCGCTACACTTGGCATCATGGATGTCACAGCCTTCGATTATCCAGCATTTGCTCCAGTTGGTGCCGAGGAGAGCAGGCTGGTCAGCTGTTGGAGGCGTCCAGGGGCAGGCAGCCTGTGCCATCTCGAAACCACGGACGGTAATATAGTTCCTGCCTGTGCGGCGAGGGAAGAAGCAAGAGCGGCGCACGTTGATTTCCACCAGTTCCTTGTTAGGGTCGGCTCCCTGGAAGTTTGCGTAGATGATGGTGTTGTCAGCTTCATCGTCAATCTCGCAATACCACTGATAGACCGAATCCTCTGGGTGGAGGAGAGGTTCTGGCTGGTTGGTCCAAGGTGGATTGACGCCAGTGAGACGCATCTTTGGTGCAACGATGTCCTGATAGCGGCCAGCCTCATAGAATGACTTGCCATTGAGATAGACGTCGCCCAGATGGAGCGGGAAGTCCTTCAGTACGCCCTCCTCCTCATGTGGAGCCACGGTATGGTCAGGAGAGATGAACCAGTCGCCCTCGAGTTTCTCTTTGTATGGGTTGAAAGTGCCGAAGAAAGCATTTGGAAGCACTACGCGCCAGACGTTTCCCTCCACATGCTCCCATGACGTGATGCGTTCAGAACCCTTGATGACGGCATGTTCGCCCTCTGCCACCATATAGGTGATTCTTGCCTGTTCCGAGAGACCTGAATTGAGGGGATCTACCCATTCACGATATTCACCATTGTGTACGATGACAGTATCTCCGGGCATAGCCAGAGAAGCTGCCTTATTGATACTCTTGAAAGGAGATTGTTCACTTCCTTCATAAAAATCTTTGCCTGAAGCGGCATTGACATGATAAGTTTTTGCCATAGTATTATATTAAAAAATGAGGGATAAGTTTCAGAACTTATTAACTTACTTATTCAAGTTTCGGAGCTTCCGAAACTTAAATTACTTACTGCAAAACTGCTGCATGTAAGGTTTGAAGAATTTGCCCTGGGTAGAGAGGGTGAAGTCCCAGTCATCGATGAGCGTTGGTGCCCAGTGCGGATCAAAGCACCATACGGTAAACGATATGCCACGGGCATCAAGGAAAGAGGTGATGGCTGGACCATAGGAGTCATCACTGATTACCGGAATGTGGGCACCGTGGTCATCCGCATGGCAATAGCCAAGCTCGGTGCAGACCACCGGATACTGTTCTGCCACATAACCGAAGTCCTTCTGCCAGTTCTCCTCCCATTCAGTCTCTCTCTTCATTGGATAAGGATGAGAGACGTAAGCCACATTCGGACGTTGGATAGGATCGGCAGCCACAGGAGTCAGGTCATACGCCCAGTTGAAGCCAGCGCAGAGGCATACTGCATTAGGCTGGATGACGCGAATAGAGTCAATGATCTGTTCCTGCACCTCACGCCATTCGCTCCATGTGATCGTGCCAAGATCCTTCTGCTGATAGGTAGGTTCATTGAAGATCTCATAGAGTGCCACGGTAGGTTCGTCCTTGTATCGCTGTGCAGTAGTCTGCCAGAAGCGGATCGTCTCTTCCAGATCGGTATTATACATTGGGTTGGTGAACTTGGCATCACGCAGATTACCGATTGAGTGCCAGTCCATGATGACATACATTCCACGCTCTTTAGCCCATTGTACGCCCAGATCAATCTGTCGATAGCCCTCTTCCCATCCGATGCGGTTGAGGTTAGTGGGGTGGATGGCAAAACGCACTACATTGGCGCCCCAGTTTGCCATCTCGTCAAAGTAGCGCTCATTCCACATGCTGTCATTAAGCAACTTCATAGGGTCAGAGCAGCATAATCCGCGCAACACGATGCTGTCACCCTCTGCATTGACAAAGTGATTGCCGTTTACGCTGATTCGGCTCATTTCCTGTGGCTGGCTGTCAGTCTGGTTCTTCTCGCTCTTTGCACAAGAGGTGAGAGACAAGGCAGCGGCAGCTATAGCCAAAAATGTCAGATTTTTTTTCATGATGTTAATATTGTGTTTCTAAATTAAGGGTTTATTCCCCCTTTGCTTTTCTCAGTTCTTCTATCTTCTTTTCGTTTTCTTCGCCACCCACCTTGCGCAGCAGTTCTATCTGCTTATCAATGTTCTGTTCCAAGCGTGAAGCCTCAGTCTCTTTTGCCTCGATGGCGGCATCAAGCAGCTGGAGGTCATTGTTGAGCTGATGCTGTTCGGCAACGCCTCGCTGCAGCCGCTCGGTCAAGTGCTGGTCGTCATAGCGGGCAATGGCTTCGTCAAAGCGTCCCTCTTGCACCAATGCAATAATCTCCTGTTCGAAGGCATCAAGTTCGGAGAGATCGATGCGGGCAAACTTATCTACATAGGCGTCCAGCGTCTGCAGCTTTTCGTTGAACTGCTCCTCCAAGGCATCCATGCGCTGATTGTACTCCTCCTCGCGTATCTTTCCCTCTTGTTTGAGCTGCTCCACCTCTTGCTGCGCCTTGTCGAGCTGTTGCTTGTAGCGTTCAGCGGCTTGGGTGTGGTAGCCGTCGCGCAGGTTAGCGAGTTCCTCACAGGAACAGAGTACGATCTTGAGCATGTTGTCCGAAGCCCCACTGTTATCCGACTGTGCAGCGATTCGAGCCACCTCCAGTGCCTCTGTGTTCATCACCTCATAGCCGTTCAAATCTATTCGGCGGAACTGGATAGGGTCGCCCACTTTCAAAGTGCGGAACTGAAGCGTGAACAAACCCTCGGCGTCACTGATTACCGAGCCCGCATTGCTGGCAGAGACCGAAACGCCAGCCAGAGGTGTCTTGGCTTCCCGCCCGTGGTAGAGCAATACCTGCCCCTGCTGTACAGATTGAGCTTCCGCCAGCGTAAGGGATGACAGGCAGAGCAGGGCTGCCAATGTATAGATTCTTGACTTCATGATGCAGTAAATTGTTTGATTTTATTTTTTCTTCTGCCTCAAATATATTAATAATTTTTGTAACATGATGGCTCTTTGCTCAAATTGTGTCTGATACTTACAAAAATAGTAGCCACATTCTATCCATGCAGCTACTATTGTAACGTATAAGTGGCAAAAATCAGCACCTGTTAGGTAGAACTTTTATTTGGATTTGATCTTATATGCGAATATACCCGTTGTATGGTTTGAGTTCCTATGTCAGAAAAACACAAGAAACTATTAAATCCCATTAATTTTTATCCTCTCCATAGCCATCTTTAACCTCTGTCTGGTCATATGAGCCAGTTGAATCACAGATGAGCTCCTCCTGGTCAATAGTGATGACCTTGATCATTGGGTTTTGAAATTGTTTTTTCATATTCTTTTGAAAGTTATTAATTGAACTATAAATACTAATCGCCATAGCCTTCGCCTATATTTGTCTGATCAACATTACTTGTGCAGATGATCTGTAGGGGTTGTAGCCAGAGGTGCTGAACCTCTGGCGGACAATATTGTTCCTTCATATCTCATTAGGTAGAGAATAGATTACTTACGGAAGATTAACTTTCCGTTCTCAATATGCAGGCCAGACTGACTTGACTGGGTAGGACGTCCCATCAGATCATAAATGCCGCTTGCAGGTTCATCCTGGTTGTCGTAAAGGAGTACGATACCCGAGGTGTCCTCTTCGCCTATCACATGCAGCTTAGCGTTCTGTGGTGCCTCACTGTTGCCATTGAGTGGCGTGATGGTGAGGTAGTGACGCAATGCTGGCAGACTGTGGAAGTGATACCACGCACCAGAGAAGAGCGAGTAAGGTGATGTGGAGTCAAGACCACTATCGCCCATTGGCTGGTAGGTGCCGGTGAAGGTATATTTGAAATCTACGCTTTGACATGAGATGCTGTTCTCATCATTACGATAGAGGGTGGCATCGGTCATGCTCAGCTCCATAAGATTGCCTGCGGTAAGAGCCTTGACCAGATATGGGTAGTTAGCCTGCAGGGTAACGCCAGCGAGCTGACGGAAACTCTCAATGACGGTGCGATCAGCCGTTCCGTCATTATCGTCGTCATACTGATGCACATTATTAATACGTGAGAAGGCAAAGTCCTCCAGCAACTCTTCCGTGAGTTCAAGTGAGAATGGTACATACCAAGTCTGCCACTGGTCATTGTTGAACTTTCGAGCATATTCGAGCGTCTCGTATTCAGCGTCTGTTGTGTTGGTGTACTCCACTCCATCCATCAGTTTGTAGTATGATGTTAGCTGGTAGCTGAACTCTGAGAAGCTGTCGGTAGTTACTTCGACGTACTTCAGACCATCGGCCATCGTTACGATTGGGAAGTTGCCCAAGAGAGTGGCGGATTCGGTATCGTCGGCCTTGTGGAAGACGGCGAGGTAATCGCCCTGCAGGTTCTGATCGACTGGCAGACGGAATACGATAGTCCCCTGGATCTGGTCATTGCTGATCAAAGCTGGAATCTTTGAACCATCGGCGGCTGTGAACTGTGCCATTGGCTTCACGTCGAAGGTCATACGTGAGATAACCTTGACAGCGTTCTCTTCGATAGTTACATCCTCGATGCTCACCTGCTTAAGGGTAGCCTGAATCAGAGAATTGATGTCCGAATTGCCAGTTACATTTACAGAGATGCCCTGTTGAGCCGCTGCACGCTGCAGAGCTGTGGCAATGCTTGGATCCTGGAGGTCAACGGCAGCATCAAGCTGGGTGTCCATGAAGGTATTGACCCATAGGTTGGTGGTGACATCGTTGACCAGCTGCTGCTCTGTCTCGTCCTTGGCGATGCCGTCGGTGAGCTCAATCTTCTGGGCAGGATTATAGACGGCTACGTTGTCAAGCACATCAATGTCCCAGATAGAATTTGCCTTCTTGACGTCAGAGATAGGAGTGAAGTCCGTTTGGGAAGCATCGACATAGAAGCATCCTGATGCGAGGTAGCACATTACGTCATTGGTTGATGCTGTATTCGCATGGGCGCTGATGCTCGAATAGGTGCCGCCTTGCAGCGAAACGTGTGCATACTTGTACTGATTATCTTCATCGGGCGTGATAGCGCCATTGACCATGAGACCGTAGTAGCCATCGCCCTTGCCGATGAAGTTGCCGCCAAGGACGGTGAGGTAACTGTCGTGGTAGACAGTGCCCAAGAAGTAATCGTTCTCCCAGCCGCCGGCGATGTAGAGTGCATTGCCCGACTCTGTCACCTCGATGGTGCCTTGACCGGAGGCATCGTCCTTGATGGTGAGATGACCCTCTGTAACGGTGAGGCCGCTATTCAGCTTGACTGTCTTGCCGTTAAGTTGGAGTGTGATGTCGTTGGCTGTATTATTGAAGTCATAGTAGTATAGCTTGTCTTCAACATCCTTCAGTACGGTAATCGTCGCCTTCTTGCCCTTGGAAACTTCGTAGGCATCGTGCAGCGAATGGTAGCTGCGGGTGATACCATCACAGGTGACTGTTGCCTCGGCTTTGTCCTTACATACTATACATTCATTATTACTATAGATGTGATCCTCGCGGGTAGTTGCCTGACATACCGAGCATTTGCCGCCGTGTGTCTGACCATTGTTGGTGATTTCACCCTCATAAGTGTGGTACATGCCTTGAGGATACTTGACCGACCAAGCACCCTTAGTATTTATTTCTAACCAATTATCATTCAATTCTGGATGTAAGCCTTGGTTAATAAGTGCATGCATGATAGCATAGCATGATTCATCGCAATAACTTATGGAAGAATCCGTAGTCTCATCATAATCGTTGTATTGTTTCCAGCTGATAGAGGTAATACTTTCGGAAGAGAGGCGACTTGAATTGTCCATCGAAAGTGAGACAAGCGAGCAGTTATATCCTCCCAGATTGAGTTCGGCGTTCTGGAGGGTGATAGAACCATCGACCGCGATATAGCTGTCATAGTCCCAGTCCGTTGCATTCATTCCTACGTTCTTTGCCGTACCATTCTTGAATGTAAAGCCACCGATTGCGTTAATTTCCTGACCGTTCATGTCAAGGGTGTGGCCATTCATATCAAAGGTGACCTGGTGATATGAGCCTATGCTGAATCTCTCTGTTGCCAAGACATCAGTATCGAGCGTAATCAAGAAACCATCGCGAGGTTTCTCTGAATCAAAACGCCATGATTCGTAATAATCATAATACCAATAGTAATTCTCATGGATTTTCTCAATCACCTCCTCAAGTGAGTGACAGATGACGTTGTCTATTGTTGCAGTCTCACCAATTGAATTTAAGCGCAACTGGCAGGCAAAGTCACAGCGTGTGCACTTTCCGTTAGCATCAAACTCATGACCGAGGGCAGCAATCGTGTAGTCACTCTCATCACAAACATTGCCATTAGCATTGAAGTAGGTGTCGCAATCTGGGCAATACCAGTAGCCGTCCTCATTACCAGTTTCAGTACATGTTGCTGCATGACCTGCTCCATCCGTCTTATGAGTGTGCTGACAACTTGTAATCACACCGCTTGCGCAGGCAATCATCTCGTCAGAATTGTAGTTCACAATCTCGCCTGCCTGAAGGTTGCCAAGTTCATTGCTGGCGGTAGCGGTGAGGATACAGCCAGGAGCAATCATGTTGGCTACACCGCCTTGCTCGGAGGTGAGGACACCATAACGGTAGTAATAACTCATTGAGATAGCGTCGCGTCCCTCCTTTGGATAAGTACCGCCACGCAGGGTGACGCAGTCGGCTTGTGCTGCAGATACGATACTCTTCGGACCATGGAACTTGCCGCTCAGAATAGTAAGATGACCTTCGTTGACGTGGAAGAGGTTTCTGTCCTCCACCTCATAGAGTTTGTGCTCTACTCCATCTGGATCGGTACCGTTGAATACGATGCTGACATTTGAATCGCTGAGTGGGAGTGCATAGGCGAGCTGTGGGTCTCCGGTGCGGGTTACGTCCACATCCTTCAGGAGCTGGATCGTTACTTCCTTGCCCGAAGTCTTGCTGAGGTCGATGGCCGAAATCCATGCCTCCTCCATTGAGCCGCACTGGAGGGTAGTCTCTTCTGCGACCGAAACCGTAGCCACAATCATACGCTCCACGCCGCAGAGACAGCTGGCAGAGCCGTCGTATTCATGGCTGCGATGCTCACGGCGGCGGCACACTTCGCAGTAGAAGGTATGGGTAGAAAGCTCTGCGTTACCGTTCTTGTCGAGCGTATAGGTGACATTACCGGCATTGCTAGCAGCGAGACAGTCATGCTCTACCACCTCATTGCCTACAATCGTGTAACCAATCTGTGCAGCCTTGGCTGGCCAAGTGCCACTGAGCATCAAACCGCCTTCGAGCGAGAGCGGATCAGCAAGGGCGTCATCAGCAGGATAAGTGACTGCCGAACCGCTGCCTGTGTAGCTGAGGGTCTTGCCTTCACCTTTTATAATAATATATGGGTAGTACCAGCCTAGGATCTCTGGTGCCGACTCATCCACCACATCCTCTTCGCGATTGAAGGTGAGTGGCTCGCTGAGGCTGACATCCTTGAGCAAGGTAAGTGTATCTACGGCGTATGGCTGATTGGCAAAAGTCCAGGCTGACTGGAAGTCGCCATAGAAACGCACGTCATTGCTGTTCATCAGCGTGAGTTTTACAGCTGCTGTGGCATGGCAGCGGTCGCCGGTGCAGACACCATTTTTATTATAAGTATGAGCGCCCATGGTGGGTGATACGTGGTCACAAACCTCGCAGAGCATGACGTGCTCCGTATCGCTGTGCATCTGTCCGGCACGGGTGAAGCTGTGTGCCTGCTGGGCATCGTTACGGCCGCAGAGGTCGCAGACACCTACGTGATAATCTTCATGAGCGTATTGTGTAACGTAGCTGACCTGATGATCGGTGCAGGCCTCCAGCGCTACGTAATGGGTCAGCCAGTAAGGACCAGCCTTGAGATTGCCCACTACTTCCGACTGGCGGTTCCAGCGCATCTTCCAGCTCTGGTCAGCCTGCTGCTCGGTGATGATGATGCCCTGTGGCAGCATCTGGCTGAGGTCAGCGTTCTTGCCCAGCAAGCTGTTGAGCACCTCTACGCGTCCGTAGATATTGTAGTTGCTGCCGTCATAGGTTTCGATCTTCTCTGTCTGGCAGTTCACCAGTGTGATGAAACCGGTAGCGATACCCTCATTCCTGCCGAGCTGCATAGCGGTGAGATAGCAGCCTTCGATGCTGACATTAGTCTCATTGAATGCCTTGAGCGAAGTGCCGTTGACGCTGTTTGTCGTGATGTGTGCATAGTTGCCATCATTGGCAAACTGTGTATTGATGATGTCCAAAGTGCCTTTGCCATACACATCAATGGCGTTATAGAGACGGTTCTCGTTCAGCTGACGAAGGCTGATGTCATGTCCGTTCATGTCGAGCGTCAGCTTGTCAGTGGCTTCGGGCAAAGTCAGTTCGAGGGTTTCCTTCAGGTCGATATCCTCCACCAGCGTGATGGTATGATTTGCCTTTGTGCTCAAAGCATAGAGGGCAGCGGTCTTCACGTCAGCAAAGTAGTAATCTTGGTTAACGATGTTGACTTTTGCTACCATTGGCATGTGACAGCCCTCGCATACGGTCTGACCGTAGAGGGTAGTGGTATTTGCATGCTCGCAAGAATAGTTGCAGAGAGAGCATGTTACGCGGCCCAGATTATCCGCTACATATTCATGGCTGCCCTGACCGATGTTGCTGTGGCAGTCTGAGCAGCGCTGCAAGTGCTGGTCAGCGCCATCCGCTACGTATTCAAAGTTAGTGTGCGTACAGCCAAGTCCGCACACGGTGCAGACGCTATTCTCGTAGCTGTGGCTGCTGTGTACGTGAGCGCATTCTGTACATTTGCCATTCACATAATTGTGAGCACCGCTCTTTGGAGTCTTGCATTTGCTGCAGTAAATGGTGTGCACGTTATCATTGTTTGTTCCATCCTGTTTCAGCACCCAGTCATGCTGCTCGCTGTAACGTACGCCACAGTCTTGGCACATTGCAGAATGTGTGCCCTCATTGATGACATAATCAGCCTTTGGCGAGTGTGGCTGTACATTGAACTGATGGTTGCAGAGCGAGCAGACTGACGAATGGCCTTCATCACCCACCGAAGTGCAGACTGGGGTACAAGCCTGCCCATCTTCACTGTAGTCGCATATCTGACATACACGGATGTGAGTGTGACTGGTGGCGGTGGTAGCACTCTCGATGTACTTCCAGATGTGAGCGGCAGCAACCTCTTGTCCGCAGAGAGTACAGCGCTGTGAGTGAGTCGTGGCATCGTGACCGATGACATCACTGCTTATCTGATGAGGCATCTTGATCGGGTTGCCAGTCCATGTGCCATAATTCTGGTATGATCCATTAGCACATGTGCGAAGGCTGATAGTGCCCAGGTTGTGGATGGTAGCACCTTCGTCCACGATGACCTTTTGGGCATAGAGGTTACGCTCCTTAGGGATTACTACCTCCTCTGTGCCGCCCATGTAGTACTCGCCAGGTCCTGTCTGTATGACGTAGGCTTTGAAGTTGCGTTCAGCAGAGAACCAAGGGTTTCCGGTAAGGGCGTATGTATGGTTCGAGAAGTCAAAGAGCTTGACGTGCTGGCGACTTTCGGCAGAGTTCGGGTCTGACTTGGTAGGATAGTTTTCGCCGAAGTATTCACAGTTGGTCAGCGTGATGGTGACAATGCCTTGCATCGCATCCGGGCCGAGAGCTCCGGTACTGCGTTCCCAGTTGGCACTAACATAACCGATCTTGCCGCCAGTGACGTTGATGTTTACATTATGCGTGTAGTTGGATTGTATCTTCGTGTAACCACCGGCGTAGATGGCAGCAACCTCACCGCCCTCCATGGTGATAGTCTGCTCGCGGCTGTACTTGTCGTAGTTGACGCCATTGACCAGTGAACCGCCATAAACACAAACCAGAGATAGGTTGAGCTGCTGGCATTCACCGTCCTCAAAGATATGATTGTCGTTTTCGTCAATATAGATCTTTGTTGGAGTGAGGTCAAAGGCGTTGCCCGCAGCAGCACCCGTTATCAGCACATCATGGCCATTACAGTAGATGGCTGGGTGCGGGTTGTCATTGTCATTATTGTCCGTATCTTCACTCGTGGAGATAGTCTTACTAGGAGCTTTGCCCTTGGGCGTGACGCTAATGTTCGGCTTGATAATGTTTGTCCTTGCCAGAGCCTCGTCAAGGGAGATTCCATTCAGGAGCATTGAGCCGCATAGTAGGGCAAAAAGAGATTTGCCTACGGGATGTGAATAGTGATTTGATTTCATTATTGATGTATGTATATGAATTATTTCTTACTTGACTTTCATCTTAAGTCTTTCGCTTTCCTCACTTGTGCCTTGTTGTACGGGAATACCGCCACTTTTTCGGCTAATTTGAGGTAAGAGCGAAGTCCCTTCTTGTCATGCTGACGGCGACAGAAGTCTGCCATGAGTAGGTAGTTGCGACAGAGCTGGTCTGCCTCCCATGCATCATGTTCTAATGCCTCATAGATCTCCTCCTGGATGCGGATGGCTTCGAGGTAGAACTCACGGGCTTCGTCAGCTTTTCCTTGCGCATCAGTTATCATGCCCAGGATATAAGGACGGCGTTGGGCGTAGAGCGATGCGTATTCTTCTTGGGTACTCAACGTGGCAAGTGAGGCTTGTGCCACAGAATCGGCTTCGGCTATACGTCCCTGATGAAGTCTCACCTGCACCTCCGAGAACTGATAGATGCAGTGTATGGCATCGAACAAGCCTGGGTAACGTTCATCCAGCTCTGCAAATACCCGCTGCGATTCCTGCAATTGCATCAGGCTGTCGGCAAGGGCATAATCCTCCATGCCAGTCAATGTCTCGAGAAGCTGATAGTAATCTGAAGCTGCGTTGATGATGCGTATTGTGGTGCGTCTCTCCTTGAGTTCTTTGCCGATCTGTTGGGCAGCAAGGCGGGCTGCCATTTGAGCCTTTTCGCACATATTGTCCATTGCATAGACTTGGGAGGCGGTGCTGTAGGTGTCCGCCAAGAAAATAGCCCATGGATAGCGAGAGTATAGGCTTTCGCCGAGTTCGATGCCCGTCTCTATCGCCCAATGGTTCTGCTCCGTATCCATGATATGCGAATAGTAATCAGAGAGCGCACCGCATACATCGGTATATTGCGAAAGGCTACCGAAGTGCAGAGAGTCTGGGTTCCAATACTGGCGAAGCTTCTCTGCCTGTCGTTGAGCCTTATCCACTGCGCCCTCCCCGAGGAACTGGCGAAGCAGGAAGCTTGCTACCTGGGGCAATACGCGTGAGGCAAGTTTAGTGTCAGATGCCAGTCTTGTGTCATAGAGTGAGTCCACCTCCAGAGCCAACTGCTCTGATTGTTCCATATCCTGCTGCATGAAGTAGATTCTTGAAAGCTCCATCAGCAGCATGCAGTGCTGGAAGAACTCCTCTTTGTCCTCACTGTCGTATGGGCGGAGCATAGCACTGCGGATAAGAGCGATTGCCTCTTCCTGCTGGTCATACTCCATGAGTGAACGTACATAGTCGCGTAGCGTCTCGATGTGGGTGGTATCTGCCAGATAGGTCTGATGCAGTATCTCGTGTACCTTCAGGCGGTTCTCCTCGCCACCTGCCATGCGTAGCAATAGTATTTGTCGCTCGATTGATTCGCGCAGTCGTTGGTTCTCCCGTGTCTTTTGTTGCTGGGCCAGCGTGAGCTGCTGCTGCGCGTCAGCCAGTTTCTGCCGGTCGGCACGGCTCTGCACCAGGCGGTTTGCCAAGTCCTGTCGGTCATAGAGATTCAGCGCTTGCTCAAAGTCACCCGCCTGCACCAGGTCAATGATCTGCTGTTCGTCCTGATCGAGGTCAGATAGGTCAATGCGGGCAAACTTATCAATATAGGTCTCCAGCTTCGTCAGCTTCTCTTCGTATTCTTCCTCCAGGGCATCCATGCGCTGGAGGAATTCCTCTTCAGCCATCTCTCCGGCTTTTTTCAGCCGTTCGGCTTCAGCCTTTGCCTCTGTCAGCTGTTTCTGGTAACGTTGGGATGCCACGGAGCGGTAGCCGTCACGCAGCTGTTGCAGTACCTGGCGCGGAGCCAGTACAATCTGTAGGGTTTGTTCCGTTTGAGCTGCTCTGGCAATCCGAGCCACCTCCAGCGCCTCTGTGTTCATCACCTCGTAGCCATTCAGGTCAATGCGGCGGAACTGGATCGCGTCGCCCACCTTGAGCGTGCGGAACTGGAGCGTGAACTCACCGTTGGCATCGCTGATTACCGAACCTGCATTTGCTGCCGTGACCGAGACACCTGCCAGTGCCTGCTTCTCTGCCTTGCCCTTGTACTCCAAGGCAACACCGAGCTGTACTGACTGCGCAGAAGCAAGCCCGAAGGCAGATAGAATCAGGGCAAAAACCAATGCCAGAGTTTTTGATTTCATATCGTGCATAGTTATAAACCTGGTGAAGAAATTCTTATATTTTTGTTCTTCAAATTTAATAATAAATAATGTTACATTCACCATTTGAATGTAACATTGTGCTGTTGTAACAAAAAAAATAGAGTGGCATTCCTATCAATGCGACTCTATTTGTAAGGTATAAATGTCAAAAAATACTTATTTCTGTTTCTCTGACCATTCTTTCGGTGAACATCCCGTGGCGGTGCGAAAAACGCGGTAAAGCTGGCTGGCAGAGGCAAACCCACACTCTTGGGCTATCACGTCATTACTGTAGTTCGGGTGTTCGCGTATCAGCTTCTTTGCCTCCTCCAGGCGCAGGTTCGAAAGCCAGATGCGGAACGTACAGCCATGGCGGTGATCCAGGTAGTAGGTGAGTTGCTGGCGGGTAATTCCAATACGGCGTGCAAGGCTCACAATTGATGCATCACTGTCACGCAAGCCGCCCTCGGCGCTCCAGCGGAGCAGTGCCTCCTCAATGTACTGCGTCTGTTCATCAGTCAGCGGGTTCTGGTTAGGAGAGGAGGCGGTTGTTGGGGTATCAAGCACATCTGACACCTGGCTGATGTTGAATCCCAGTGAGATGAAACAGCATACGTAGTAGCATATGGCAAGCAGCGCCAATGGAGCTGCCACACTTACAGCTGGAGTGTAAAGGATGGTGAGCTGGAAGAGAATGGCTATCGTATAAAGCAGGATGATACCCCAGCGCATGCAGTGCTCAAACACCTCTGTCGGATTGCCCGTTTCAGCCTCTACTCGGCTGCATATCTTGATTATCTCACGAGTAGGCATTGCATTGAGCCATACCAGGCAGAGGATGTAGATGGCATCAGCCACGTAAAGCTCCTCGCCGATGTGTATGCTTCCGTGACGCCAGTATCCTTCGGCTATTACCATCAGTATAACAAGATAGCCTGTGGTATTCCCCACCCAGTAGCGTCTGCTGTGTTTGCCACTTTCCATGAGATGGAGCAGCGAGAGATTGACCAGAAATCCTATGGGTACGTAGAAGATGATATTGACCACCGCGCCCACGTCGGCGCCCTGTGCTCGGAATCCGTATCCCATCTGAAGACCAAAATGCAGCACGAATAGCAGCAGCGCCAGCATCAGTAGCCAGCGCGACTCTTCGAACAATTTGTATGGCCTGCGTACGTAGAAGTGGGTGATTCCCGTGACCAAAGCCAGAATCGTCATCACCGTCATGCAGGCAAATTGGATGAGAAAAAGAATGTCCATCGTAGTCTCAATTATCAGGCGTATGAGTGCAACCCAGAAAGGAAATAGTTTACACCAAAGTAGGTCATCAGCACAATAAGGAAGGCAAAGGCGCAATAGCCGTGGAAATGCCGCGGCTGGGCAAACCATCGCAGGCTCTGCTGATGCAATGGCAGTGAGTAGAACATCATGGTAATGAGTGCCCAGACCTCCTTGCTGTCCCATCCCCAGTATCTGCCCCAGGATACGTTGGCCCAGACGGCTCCGATGAAGATGCCGGCTATGAGCAGGAAGAGGGCAGGCACCAGCATCAGCTGGCTGGAACGCATCAGGCGTAATGCCTTTGCTTCATGCTCCGTCTTGTTTCGGTTCAGAAGCATTGCCCTGAATCCATTGACCATCACAAATGCCAGCAGGATGTACGAAATCATGATGACCGATACATGCAGCGGGAACAGTGGCGAACGCAGCACAGGCATGAGCGGCACCGAGCTCCACCGCAGTATCATAATCACGGCTACGATGATCAGCACCACAAGGAAAATGGTATAGGGCAGCCATCGCATGAACCGGCTGGCAGTTACTTCACGCTCTTTTTGCCAGAGTCTGAACGTCATTCGGTACTGGCTGTTGGACTGCAGCCAGAAGAGCAGCATTCCCAGCAGGAGCATCAGGTAACCCGTATAGGTGAAGCCAATGCCCCATGGATCTCTGGTCACTATCAAGATGCTTCCGTGCAGGTCATCGTCAAATCCCGACTGATAGAAGCGATAATGCCGGTGTGTGGCTATGTTGTTCATCGAGATGGTCACGGACTCCTCACGGCCCTTCTCCTTGATGACCAGTTGGCTGATATAATCCTTCGGCGCAGAGGTTTGTGGATAATACTCCACCTCGAAGCTGTTCAGCTGCACCGCATACGGCAGATGCCTCACCAGACCGTTTTTCAGTACGAAGCTGTCAGAGCACTCATTCTCTCGCAGGTGCATCCGTCCATCTTCGCCCCAGATATGGGTGATCAGCGCTCCTGCCAGAATCACAGCCAGCGCCACATGAATCATCAGTGTGGCAGGAACTCGCCAGAGCTTACGCCGGCAGATATAGATGAGTGCCAACACAGCCAGTACCCCCCACATTGCTGCAAAGGGTACAGAGTGATATACCGCCTCTGATGAGCCTTGGATACCAGTCAGATTATCAAGCAGTGAGGCAACAGCCAATACCACCATCACAAGGCAGAACAGGGCGAAAGTAATTCTCTTCAATATTCGCATGCCTATATAACGCAAAAACTCTGATTATATTGCATCTGTGAACTCGCAAATAGCGTCGCAGTCAGTGAATCCATCTGCCGATTGCTCCGATCGTCTGCCAAGGTTCGTGGATGAAGGTCCGGAGTCCTCTGAATGTCCGTCAGTGTACATTTTCGAACATTCAGAGATCTATAAATACCTGCCAGCACCCCCTGGCATCCATTTTTAGATTGTGAAATGGACGCCAAGGGTCTTTGGCGCGGATTTAAAGACTGTGAAATGGACGCCAAGGGTCTTGGCACCGATTTCTTAATCGAGAAATGGACGACAAGGATCTTTGGCGTCAATTTCTCATCTTGCAAATGCAGCCATTCTTATGGGTTGTACTCGCCAATACATTTACAAGTTAGTCGGTCAAGGAAGACTGAAAGCCTCACGTCTCAGCCGACGCATGTCTATTATAAAGAAGTCAGATATTGAGGACATGCTCGATGTAAGCCCATTTGACCGAGTCCTCCCTATGGTAAAACCAAAGGGAAAGAAAACAGAGACCAAGAATCCAGCATCCATCTATCAGGATGCCAAGGAGGTTCTTTACTACTATTCAAGAGAAGATGTCATGCGCATCTACAAGGTTAAGCAATCTTGCGATGCCCTTATAACTAATATGTTGAACTCCTGACATTTTTTGCTATGCGTATGGTGAAAATGCATGAAGAATTACCCTAATACAGTTAAAAAAAACAAGAAAAAGTGTAATTTTTCGATGTGTATATGAAAGAAAAAGTGTAATTTTGCAAGCGTAAAAACTAATGAAAAGTGTAAATCGACTATGCTCTACAGAAAAATTAGCACGGATATTGAAGCCCATCTGCGCTCTGGCAATGACAAGATAATGGTTGTGGAGGGAGCCAGACAGATAGGCAAATCATACATAATACGCGAGATTGGCAATAGGCTGTTCAAGAACTTCGTCGAGATAAAAAAATTACATTTGGCATGGAATGACAGGTAAAAGTGGCAAAAATAGAAGGATATAAATGGAAAAATCATTTTATTTATCAAGACAACAATACAGAAATTCGTATTAAGGATAATACAGTATTGTAATCAAAAAAGGATTTGTATACTGCTTAGTTTAGATAGCAAAACATTATAGATTTC
>JAZLJN010000102.1:0-2337 GCA_045617885.1 Bacteroidales bacterium
AACAAGATCTGTGCTACTGACGATCCTGACAAGTACAATGCCCTCTACAATGGGGCAGGTGCACTGATCAGCAACTTCCGCCAGAATGCTGCCAAGAAGCTTCGTGCTGTGATTCAGTCACGCATGGACAAGGTGAAGGCAGAGATGCCTGGCCTGATCATGGCTCATCAGAATGCAGCTAAGGAGGGATTGATTCCTTCTTGCGCAGTTACCCGAGCTCCATTCAATGCAGTCATTTCTGCAGCCGACATTCTCAATGATGCCTACTCTTCGATCAGCGAAGCTTATCCTTCGATGGTATGCACCAGCATCTACCATACCTACACGCTGGCTGAGAACGAGATGGTTTATTACCCAGAGAACTACGTAGGCAGAAATGAAGGAACTGGCATCATCCTCTATGTCAAGAACCACGCCAACGGCACCGTATATCAGCTGACTGATGGCAAGAAACAGAAGGTGACAGAGAAGGACTTCAAGCGCGATGTCGAAACTCCTATTGCCAAGGATAAGCAGCAGAAGGACCAGACCTGGACATCAACCGACGGCAAGCGCAAGGCATACTTCAACGCCAAAGGTGGCATTCTGCAGTTGCCTGAGGGTGAGGTGATCAACTCGTACGAGCTGCAGGCACTTCAGTCCGATGCACGCACCATTACCTGGTTCACCATCGAACACGAAGAGGGAAAGATCAACGTTTTGAAACACGTATATAAAATCTGAGAATTATCCGACACCTAAAATACATATTCGTCGTGATGACATTGTCGTTGCCTGCTCGTCTTTGGGCGGGCAACGATTTATCTACTGCCAAAGCCGAAGCTTATGCTCAGCAGGAACGTGTGGCATGGGGTGAGATCTTTTCGGCCTTCGAGGTAGATGCAGATTTAGCCGAAGCCGTTATCTTCCCTGAACTTATACGCTACAGCCTGTTGCAGGATTATGCTGAGACGGCAGCGGTGACAAGTACGTATGTACCGCTGGGCGACAAGGGTGCGGACTATTCGGTGGGACGTTTCCAGATGAAACCCTCGTTTGTAGAGGCTGTGGAACGTCGCTGGATGAAGCAACACGAACTACCTGAGCAATACGATGCCTGGTTTGACATAACGGATACCCGTCAGGCTCGTCAAGTGCGGGCCTCCCGTTTAGGTGATACCCTCTGGCAGTGCGTCTATCTCTCTATGTTCATCCGCTTGCTTCAAATAGACTACCCAGACCTGGCACTGATGAATGACGAACACCGAGTGCTATGGATAGCTACCGCTTATAACCGTGGTGTAAAGTTCCCCGGATATGGCAAAGGCGACACGGCAGATATTGAGGCGCACATCTATGACTGCGCCTATCATACGGACTTCATCGCCTTGCCCTCCACCATCCGCTATTGCTACGCCAGCATTGCGCTATCACACTATAAGGCGTTGACTAAGCATTTGCATTAACACATTATATATAATATAACACTATGAAACGACTATTGACTTACACATGTACTACAGCACGGCATGGAAAGGCTACATCACCTGCATGAAGGTGGATGATGTAGAGGATATCGAAAGACGCCCTGGCGCTGGGAAATAGAGGAGAATAACCGTATTACAAATAAATATAGATTTTTTATGGGACTTTTGGGTAGTATTATGAACATCATTGGCAAAGGTGTAGCCAAGGGTGTGAGCGACATCGTAGAGAAGAAAGTAGCAGAAGCGGTAAAGCCAGCGGCAACCAAGTTTGCACAGAAGCAGGCAGAACTGATAGAAAATGCAACTAAGAACATCGAGACCGCTAATGAGTCGATGAAACAGGCAGGAGAATCGCTAAACCAGGCAGGTGATTCATTAAACGAAGCAGTAGAACAGAATCCGGAGTCATTCAAAATGGCTATGGAGATACTGCGTACAAGTGCAGAGAAAGCTGCTGCAGAGGGAAAGATTGAACTTGAAGAGAAGGAACTGACCGATGAGGAAGTGATGGCTAAGTTGGAAACACTCCTACCCGACTTTCCGAAATGGGATTGTGGAGGTAATCACTTCAGCATCGAAGAGGAAGATATCGATGGACAACATTATGTTCGTTTCTACGCTTCCGCTGCGGAAATTAGCTGGATTGCCTATAAGACAAAACTTATTGCCAATGGATTCCGACAGAAGTATCGCAGCCAAACTGACTTCTGGTACAAAGAAGTAGATGGCCGATACCCAGCCGTCCATCTCTTCCACATTGACTACGATGCTTGTGAAATGCAACTCGTTTACTATTACGAAACCAAGCAAGATATTGAGGAAGCAGCAAGGCTGTAATCAAAAACATTTTGGCGTATGAAAAAGTATCTGA